>JACRQA010000027.1 GCA_016222915.1 Nitrospirota bacterium
AAAGGGGAGAAGTTCAAAAAACAAGTTTCAACCGCTTGAACGGCTTGAACCGTTAACGGATCATGCTGTTGGAGCAGTTCAAGCGGCTGGAACTGCTCAGGCGGCTGGAACGGTTGCTTCAGTCTAATCCTCTTCTTCCCACTCTTCATTCATAGCCAGGGCGGCACTTCCGGAAAGGACGGAAAGCTTCACAGCTCCAATGGTGCGATAGACCTGATCGGGGGTAAGTTTCTTGCCGTTGACAGTAAGCAGTTCATCTATTGTAATGCCGAAGAGACGTTCATTCTCTTTTAAGTAAGGCAGTATCAACTTCCAGGCCCTCTGGTTAAACGGGAATATCTGTCCCCCGTTCAGCTGCTCCGGCACTATGCTTTGATGCGGGTCACGCACGAATATCGCGCCTCCTGATGCGAGTGAAAAGAGGTTGGACCCCGGATAAGGTATGTCCAGCGGGACCACTTTTCCGCTGTCGTCAAACCTCAGTCCATTCAGGACAACGAACCCTCCGCCGTTGAATGGATCGCCTGCCATGAATGATTCAGCAAGATAGTCGAGGGCGGTGCCGTTTATAACGACCCTCGGTTTTCCAACAGCATTGATCAGGGGTCTTCCGGCAGCGTTTCCAAGAATATAAACCTCTCCGCCTTTTGCGCCATACATGAAAGTCTGGCCGACATCGCCGTAGACCACGAGTTTTCCTGCTTTCATGATCTGCCCGAGCTGGTCCTGGGCATTTCCGTGTACATGAAGCTCAAGTCCGTCGATGCCGGATGCGAGATAATCTCCGGATGAGCCGAAGGAGTCAATGCGGACCCCCTTTGTGTCAGCCCCCAACCCGCAGCCTAAAAAGCGCTGACCACGTTGGCCGAAACATATGAACCGCTTCCAGCCGAGTGCATAAGCATCAGCGACAACACGGGAAAAGGCGTCCTCGCCTTCAGGCTGGAACTTCCCAGCATCTGCTACGAGCACCTGCTCGGGACCCTTTGGTCCGCGAAGCGAAGGACGCGCATTGAAATCGATACTACGGAAAACAGATTCGCTGTTTTCATCAATGCCCGGTATGTTTCTAAAGATGGAATCAAGGGCTTCCGAGATCTGCTGGAGAATTGAGCGCCGTCTCTTATTGCCGGTCGGATAACGCCTGTCTAAAAGCAGAGAGAGAAGCGAAACAGCAGGCATTTTGAATTCATCTCTTTCAGCAACAGTCACGAGCTGATCAAGAAAATAAGTGAACTCTGAATAGTCCCAAGTAGCCAGGCTTTCTTTCAGACCGGCAAAGATATTTCCTATATTATTTTCAGACAGGTTTTTAAAAATATTCTTTACGAGTTCCTTATGGGCAGCCCCAACGGTCTGAAGTTGGGTCCCGTTATTATGTGGAGTCTGTCCGGTCGGGACATCAACAGGCTTTCCGAATTTGTCTGCGCAGGTTAGGGACAACTTCCCTTTTGCCGATTCCTTTAAATTAAAGATGAACGCGCCCCCGTCAGTATAGCTCCCGCCGCGTGCATTCCAGTAATGGTCAGCCACTGTGCCGAAGCGGGGGTCTTCTTTTGCAAGGCTTTCAAGTGTTGCATCAATGGCCTGCTTTTCCGAGCAGACAAGCCCTATTTCTACCTCACCCTTCTGCAGGGCAAAGACCTGCGGCCGGAGCATTGCCGTATCAGTAATACCGATGAGCTGGAACTGTTTTTTGGGAAGATCGTTCCTCGCTATTATAAAGAACCACGGCCCGTCAGGGGAGCCATGGATATGGGCAGTCTGTATTTGCCTGTATATGCGCTGCTTCTCTTCGGGCAGATGATCGAAATCCATCTCACCTGTCGGCGCAAGCGCTTCAATTATGTATTCAAGGGGATAACCATAGACCCTGTTCAAAAGATCGAACACATGGACCGACACCTCCGTATCAGTCAGGAAGAGCGGGTAAATGTTCCGCTGGCGGAGATAGTCCGACACGGAATAATAATTGGCAAAGTCTCCATTATGCACAAGGGCCTCATTCATGCCTATGAAAGGGTGCGCGCCTCCGGGATGCCACACACGACCCTTGGTGGGATACCGCTGATGGGCTATCCATATGTGCGAGTTGAAATTTTCGAGTTTATAATATTGGGCGACCTTCTCGGCATAGCCCACGATCTTGAGAATCATCATGTTTTTGCCATGTGACAGGACAAAGGCCCTTTTCTCACCAAGGGCGCTGTACAATGCGAGGTTTAACTGATAGGTGTTCTGGAAGATGAACTCTTCTTCAGCCTTTTCATAAGTCAGCATCTCAAGGCCGCGCTCCTTCTGAAAACTCGCTAAGACTTCCGGCTTTACCCTCACGAAATAGCGTTTCACCGCCGGGGGTTTCACATCAAGGCCGGGAATGTCCCTATAATCATCAATCGTATCGAGGAACGCCTCATGTGCTACACGGAAATGAGGACGGATAAAGCGTGATTCCATCTCAGGGACTACAGTATCGTCAAGGATTGCGACCTGCAGGAGGAAATCATTGTCGAGGGTGTCCTGGTCCACTCCCAGCTGTGCCGGGGTCAAGCCGACGGCAGCAAGACCGCCGCCTTTTCCATTACCCCGGTTGTGCATCTGCACGGATGGTTCAAAGATGTGACGGCCGCTCACTGGAATGCTGCATGCAAATCCGGTGACACCGCACCCGCCCTCCTGGGCTTCTATACCGGCCTGTTTGACCAGTTTATCGGCCTCGCGGAAGTGATGTCTTGAATTTATAATTGCTTCTACAGAGCTTTTCTTTTTCATAACTCCAGTTCGCCCTCCACATCCTCCTGCTTGATATAATCGAGATGGCCGATCAAATCAAAACGTCCGACAAGCTCTGTAACAGACCTCATTCCCAGACGCTTAAGAATGGCGATGAGCTGACGCCGCCATACCAGATACATATTAATAATGCGCTGGGTTGCCCATTCCAGTTCCATGAGCTTTGTAAGTTCTTCATCTGTTGTGGCGATACCGCGCGCGCAGCCCCGGCCTGACTCGCAGTGATGGCAGCGTATGCATTCAAGGGCCACAAGATCGGCAGTGCCGAGACAAACGCCGTCAGCGCCGAGGGCAATGGCCTTGGCCATGTCGTACGCAGACCGTATGCCTCCGCTTGCAATAATAGTTACCTTGTCCCTTATCCCCTCGTCAGAAAGAAATTTATGTACTTTAGGCACCGCGTATTCGAGCGGCATCGCAATGTTCTTTTTTGCTATGTCGGGCGCCGCGCCTGTGCCGCCGTAGCTTCCGTCAAGCTGTACTATATGTGCCCCGGCATAATAACTTCCCACAGCAACCATGTCCACATCCGACGGCGTCGAAACCTTTACCGAGACGAGGGCGCGGTAGTTTGTCTCTTTTATCCAGTCCACATGTTTTTTGTGGTCTTCCACGGAATATACGCTGTGAAATGGAAACGGAGAGAACAGGGCGGTGCCTGCAACCGCCTCCCGCATACTTGCGACGCGGGCTGTTACCTTGTCACCAAGCAGATGTCCGCCGAGCCCCGGTTTTGCGCCCTGCGCATATTTGAATTCCACAATCCTGACCCGCTTGATCGTCTCTTCCCTGACCCCGAAGAGACCGGTTGCTATCTGGGTTATTATATGATCATCGTAAGGGATCAGCTCCTCGGGATATCCGCCTTCTCCGGTACAGCAGAATGTCTGAAGCGCTGCCGCTGCCTTTACGCGTGACAGCATGGTCACTATGCTGACTGAACCGAATGACATTCCCCCGAAATAAAACGGGACCTGGATCGTAACACCCGGCCTTGAGTCGCCGGAGCGGTTTAGTTCAATAGCGGTGGATACCTCTTCATCAGGTATATCAAGCGCCTTTTCTCTTGGAAAGATAAAACGGAGCTTGTCGAACCCTCCGCCTGAATTCCCTGTTTTATAGTTAAGTCCCTGATAGGGAATCTCGCCGGTCTCCGCCATATGCCAGGCGCTGGCAAGGAGATCGGCTGACCAGCGTTTGTCTCCGAGGATTTCAAACGCAGGATTTAAAGTCAATTGAATCGCCTTCTCCGGGCATTTGTTAACGCAGTAAAATTCCTTCTCTTTGCATGGGAACCCGAGGCAGAGATGTTCGGCAACGACCCTCGGTTTCTTTGATCCTGCTTTATAAACACCATACGGGCATAGAGTGACGCATAGTCCGCAGTTGTTGCATGCTTTTGTTATGGTAACGCGGTACTTGCTGAGCGCATTACGGAAGCGGCTTTGTACCGGTTTGAATTCAGGTAATTTCATTGTCTGTGTCTTGATTGCCATCTCATCAACCCCTTTTTCCCAGAGTCGAAAATATATCTTTTTCAAGGTTCTCAAAAAACATGGCCCGCCCCATTTCGCCCCGCAGCCTTCTGACCTCACGTATACCCATGGCCCCAAGTATTTCAAGAAGCTGGTTATGCCAGCCTGCCATGAGGTTCCTTATGCGGCTTGCGCCCCATAAGTGGTCGATGGTTTCAAGTTCAACAGGACAGGAAATACCATCTTTACAGCGGCGGCAGACCCTGCACTCCATAGCTACAAGCAGCGGTATATCGACAGACAACATGTCCGCCCCGCAAATGATCAGCTTTGCCACATGCTCCGCCATAGCAATGCCCCCGCCTGCGATAAGTGTGATCCGGTCACGCACTCCCTTGTCCACGAGGTGAAGGTGTATCTCCCTCATACGTTCTTTTATAAATAGAGGCTTGTCGGATTTTTCAAGCCCGTATTCGTCGGCAACAAGATGTATTGCCTCAGCGCCTTCTGCAATTAGCCGGGAGACGTTCCCGGATGAATCAGGAGTGAGCTCCATCCTGATAATTGTCACCAGACCGGGGTGCTCTTCTTTTAATTTCTTCTGTGCGGCGATAGAGTCTTTCCCATAAGGTATTTCTATCAGGCGCAGCTTGCGCAGAATTTTCGGACTTATATCTGATACATTTCCATCAACGTAGAGGACTATATTGGGAAGATACTCTTCCATCTCAGGACTAAACTCGCTTTGCCGGACAATGGCAAAGGTGCCCAAGGAACGCGCGCCTTCGAGCATGGCAAGGTTTATTCCTTTCCCCGGAGGCGACCATGGCAGCAGGTCAAAGATGATCGGCTGGGGTATCTCCACATTTGGCGGCGGATCATTTACAAGCGCCCCTGCCTGATCAAATTCCAGGGCCATGACCTTGCGGCCTATATCAACGGTAGTGCTTATATATTCACGGCCATGGATACCGTCTCTCGTTGGCCTGACTATCTCGGACATGTCGGTCCACATGGCATCAAAACCCGGACCGGAGAAAGCCCCTCCATAACCTCCGCCTGAAACAGGGATACGTCCGGCTTCCGCCTGATACCAGAGTCCTGAAATGATCTCGGCTGTCCAGTAATGGTCACCGAGTTCTTTATATGATGGATTGATCCCTTTCTGGATGAGCTTGTTCGGACAGCCCTGCACACAGCGAAAGCAGTCCATGCAGACGCTGTCAAGTGATTCAAGCATCTGGCGGGTATCAATGCCCCGCTTTTCATATACCTTGTAGACGCAATCCTTCTTTACGCAGCGGGCGCATTTGAGGCATCCCTCATCCCAGGCGATGACGCCGGACTTTGTGATCTTCTGAAACCGGTTTTCTGCGCGGCTTGTATGAATGTGATATTTAGGCGGCATAGATTATAATTCCTCTCAAACCTGTGGCCTCGGGAAGAGCTTTGACTCTTCCACTATCTGAGGGACTACTTCCTCCCATTCAATCGCCATGATATGGACGCCGTGAATCCCTTTGATCTCCTTAAGGGCCTGTACGGTTTCAACGGCTATCTTTATGCCTTCCTGCCGCTGTTCTTTTGCAGGAGCGGCCTTCATTCTATTAATGACTTCTTCGGGGATGTCCATCCCGGCAACATTCTTTGCCATGTACTCCGCCATCTTGGCAGACTTAAGGGGCGTGATCCCGCCGAGGATGTAGACTTTATCAGCCATTCCCAAATCGCTGACAAGCCCCATCCACTCTTTAAAGCGCTTGAGGTTATAAATGCACTGGGTCTGTATAAATTCAGCGCCTGCATCTACCTTGGTTGCGAGACGGGTTGCGCGGTATTTGAAGGGATCGGCAAAGGGATTCGCCACGGCCCCGATAAACAGTTGAGGCGGGGTAGTCAGCTTGTCACCTCCGATGATTTCGCCGGCGTCTCTCATTTTACGCACGGTCTGTATGAATTGAATGGAATCGATGTCAAAGACGCCTTTTGCCTGCGGCTGATTACCAAATGACTGGTGATCGCCGGAGAGGCATAATATATTTCGAATGCCGAGGGCGGAGGCCCCCAAGACATCGGATTGCAACGCTATACGGTTACGGTCGCGGGTGACCATCTGGAGCACCGGGTCGAGCCCTTCAGCCTTGAGCAGGGCGCAGGCAGCGAGACTGCTGAGACGGACCACGCCGGTCTGGTTATCGGTAACATTTATGCTGTCTACATGATCTTTGAGGATCTTTCCTTTGCTCTTCACGACCTCAGGATCAGCGCCCTTTGGCGGGCCGCATTCCGCAGTAACAGCGAACTTTCCACTATTCAAAACCTTTTTGAGTCGGCTTTCAGTTATCACGTTCTCTGGTCCTCCCTCTTGATTTTCCTCGGTCCCTTACCCTGCTGCTTTGACCAGTCCGCCGGGGGATGTACCTTACGCAGAAGGTCAAGCCGCCCTATATCTTCGAGCCTGGATACGATGAGCTGCCACGCGCAGGGCACGTCAGGATCGACCTCACACCGGTCAGTCTTTGATCCGCCGCAGGGGCCGTTAAAAAGCCCTTTGGCGCAGCGGGTAACAGGACACACGGCAGCGAAGACACCAAGTTTGCAATCTCCACAACCCCGGCAGTTTTCCACCCATAGGCCAGCCTCTTTGGTCTCACCTAAAAACGTTGTATTAAGTGCAGGGACAATATGTACTTTTGGAAAGACCTCTGCAACGGCCTGTACACCAGCGCCGCACGCAAGAGACAAGACAATGTCGTATTGATCAATGACTTCCGTCAGCTGGTCGATAAACTCATAGACACACTGACGGTCCAGGGTCATCTCTTTTATTTCAATTTCTTTCCCTGATGCCTTTGCGTCCATGCGGAGCGCCGAAGAGAGAAGTCCAACCTCTTTTTCGCCTCCTGCCGCGCACTCAGCAACACAGGACCCGCAGCCCACTACCAGTATCTTCTTATAGGGGGCCAGCATTTCTTTAATTTCTTTTATAGGTTTTCTTTCAGCAGTAATCATGCTCTTACTCCTTCACACCCCAAATGCATTTCTAATGATGTCCCGACATGTCGGGAGAAAATAAGTTGTTTTTCGATTCCTTAAACGCATTTTCAATCAGGGTTATAATAAATTCTTTTATTCAAAGCCATGTGCATAATTCAATAATAAATTTATCGAGTTAACCAAGTTATTTTTCAATGTCTGCATCATGACTCCTCCCGTGCAAGAATGTCCCGCGTTATTTCATCAATTGTTTTATGGTTTCCTGCAGAGGTGAGTATCAATTCAAAACGTTCCGGTTCAAGTCCTATCTCTTCGATCAAACTCTTGGCATAGGCGATGCGCTTTTTGGCGCGGAGGTTCCCTTCACGATAACGACACGCCCCTTCGGGACAGGTGATAAGATAAACTTTGTCTGCGCCGGATTCGAGTGCGCGCATAAGATAAAGGGGATCAACGCGGCCGCTGCACGGCAAGGGGAAAAACCGTATCCGTGCACCCATCTCTCTTTCAATGGCCCGCCTGTTGGCGTCCTGGTTCGGATCTAATTGCCGGCAAAATAATATTGCGCGTGTAATCCCAAGGCCTTTTTGGTCCATACTGTCCGTCCGGTCCTTTTGAGAGAGTCAAAAACGTAGCGTCTATTTAATTCGTTAGGACAAATTTTATATGCCGTTCAGGGGAAAAAAGTGATGAAATCTTATTTAAAACCTTCAAGGCATACAACGCTTGCTACGGCGGTCATCTGCCGTGGATTATATTAACAATTGATGTTTTTTATTGTCAAACATTCCGAGTTTTTCGCTTCTGTTAGATGACGTTGAATTAGTCAAAAGATATTCTCACTATTCCATCAAGGTGATGAGGATGAAATAAAGTAAAGCTAAATGCGGATGGGCTTTGAAAAAAGGGAAGTTTCTACTTGTCGTGCAAATTATATTTGTAGTAATATAAGCCACAAATGGAATTCAATCCGGGCAAGCACATTTTCAAGTCTCCGAAGGTCCATGCCGTAATAAACGAGGCAATAGCATTTTTGAATCAAACACCCACATATCAATTACCGCCGCCTGAACCTTTCATCGGCACTGGGGTTTACTGCCTTTATTATTTTGGTAATTATGACCTTTATAAAAAAATCGCGGACGACAATATGACAGAATGCACTCATCTAATCTATGTTGGAAAAGCTGTGCCGAAAGGCTGGCGGACGGCACGTGCAGGAAACGAAGAAGACGCTACCCTGACCCAGCGGCTGCGCGAACACGCGAGAAGCATCACACAGGGCTCTGGTTTAGACATCAAAGATTTTAAGTGCCGGTTTATGATCTTAAAGGGCGAAGAAAGCAGCATGATCACTATTGTAGAGGCTGCATTAATCAGAAAATACAGGCCCCTTTGGAATACCATTGTCGATGGATTCGGCAACCATGATCCGGGATCAGGTCGATATGATCAAGCCAAATCCGAATGGGATGTGCTTCATCCCGGCAGATCATGGGCTGAAAAACTCAGGGGGAAGTCGCCGGATTTGGAAGGAATAAAAATCAAAATAAAAAATGTCTTGAAGTAGCTATGGTTTTTTTAAAACAACCACGGCTTCGTAAAGCTGATGGTGTGATTTGGCTTTGCCTACCCTGACATCGGATTGAATTATGCTGTTTCCTACGCGTGTGGCACGGGGAATATCGATCTTCACTAATTCTAATCCTATGGACTCTGCGATCTTCCCAAAGTATTCATCTGTAGGAATCATCACACCTTGCAGTATACTGTTGCCGATGACCACCAGCGCCGTCCCTCCGCGCTTTAGTACATAGTGGATGCCTTCTGCAAACCTGTGGCAGTCATTGAAATAGGCAGCCGCGTAGTTGGCCCATCCGTTGCCGCCATATGTTCCCTTTTCATTATTAAGTGTCCTGAGAGTCTGTAACCGCTCCCCGATATCCGTATTAGGCAAAGCGAATGACAGGTCTAACCGGTCGAGATCACGGACGGTTTGCCAGAACTTGCCGAAGTTCATATCTTCAAGCTTTTTCAAATCGTCAGGGGAATGTGCATAGCCGAGCCAGTAAAGCTGGGGGCGTGTGTTTCGATTGTAGTGGTAATTATTTAGGTAGGGCGGAGATGTAATAACCAGATCAACTGAGGCAGGTGAAAGATGATTTCTGCAATTGAAAAAGGAGTCATTGATGGTTTGCGCTTCTAAATTGCTGCGCTCCATCTGCTCCTGCATCCATGTGATATCTTCCGCCATATCATTGAGCTTATCAGTGATCGCTTTTGCAACTGGAAAGTCATGAATTTCCTCACGGCCTGCGCTTACACGCCTGCCCAGGCTTGGCTCATAGGAATAATTTGAATAACTAACCATAGTTGAGGCAAAGGCAAGCCGGAACAGATCGCGAAGAGTATTGTCTTCAATGGAAAGAACGAAGTCCTGCACTATCAATACCTTATGAAGCACCAGTGGATTATAAAAAAGCGCCCTGGTCTTAAATCCCAGGGGCGGGGCGCTTTGCGGCTCATAATTCGATGCGGCCTTCTTCTTATAAAACCGGTGGAAGTCCTCGACTATAGAGGTGAATTCATTCAGGTCTATATGATAGGCGTTTGCCTTGACGCGGCTGGCAAGGGCAGCATAAGGATTTATTTCAAATCCGATTGCGTTATGTCCTCCAAGGATAGACTCAACCATGGTCGTTCCGACACCGCAAAAGGTATCTAAGACCGTGCCTTTCTTCTTATTAAGGAATCCATCCAAAGCACTCTTAACGAAGCCACTTGAAAAACCGGCGATCCAGGGAACCCACCTGTGGATCGGCAGGGTTTTGTTGCTGGAGAAGTTGGGGTCGCTGAAGCCTGTATCCTTCCTGTTTACAACCGAAGCACCAGCGTTGTCCGGTGTAATAGGGAGCTGTAATTGTGTCGGCCTTCTTATTGTTTTGGTCGCTATCGCCATGATATTTTCAAGAAGTTATTTTGCGCGTGTTTTGAGATTAACAACCTGCCCAACACCATACTCCGGTTGAAGCTCTCTGATAATTGATCCCATTTCCTGCCGTTCCTTTGCGTTGTTTAAGACCTTTGCAAAGTCGTCAAAACTGAGAATAACGGCCTTAGGACTTCCCCGCCGTTCAACGATGTAGCGGGTATGGTTCTGTGTAACATCATCAATAACCTGTCCGAAATTGTTTTGTGCCTGGGTGGAGCTAACACTTTTTATCGCCAAAACCGCCTCCGTCTTTATTCGGTAAATTAGCTAATATGGATAAATTATAAGGATGGGATGTTTTCCTGTCAAGGAGGAAAGTGGACATGACAGAGAAATAAAATTGCTGTTCAACTGCACAGGTTAAAGAGCCTTAACTAAGAGAGCCCGGAGATCACCTTCGATAGCGCCCATTAGATTTGATTGAACCAAGGGGAACTTTGTGGGATCGATAGTGTCAGGGGTTCCGGCACCAGCATATTTATCAAAAGTCTTACCAATTTTGCGCCGTTTGGATCGTACTTTATTAGCAGTGCCATGATCAACGTCGTGTCTAAGATCAGTCCTCAGATCGTTAATATCCGCAAAAGAGACCGGCCAGTTATTTTCAAGCCGAGAGCCAGCAGCTTCACGAAAAAGAAAATATAGGTCGTCAATAAGAGCACTGTATTCATCCAGATTTTTTACAACTTTCCGAATGCGTACGAGAGCCTGGGTAGTCTTATTTGTGGCTTTAAAAAGATCGTCGCCTTTCACAGCCGCGTATTTCTTATTTATCTGGTCGATCATTTTAGCAATAGCATCACCAAGAGCGTCAACTCGTCCCGAAACACCGCTTTCTGCAATGATGGTTGGGTCGAAAATATCGGCAAGCGAAGGCGAGAGAGTAAATAGCTTGCGAAGCAAAACCTGATGGCGCATCTTAGCACCACCCTTTACATTGGCGTTCACGGAGCGCTGGAAAAGAATATAGTCGCTATCTGTGGCAGCCTGTCCCATTTCGATTTGGCGAGTGAGTGCCGAAGCAAACGCTTCGTAGAACTTTCGGATCTCATGTTCCATTCCCTCATAGCGCCCTGTTGCGACAAGTTTACATGCTAAGGTAATCAGAGATTGAACAACAGTGCGAGTACGTAACGCTGAGCCCTCATCTTTAAAAGCACTGTATAAAAAATCAAGGGCGGTCTTAATTCTTTTGGCGACCGCAGAAGTGGAAGAAAAATTGCTTTGAGATTCAAAGACGGCCTTAATATCGTCAAACCGTAGGCCTGTCTCTGGCCCCTCAATCTCAACTGTGGCGACTTTAGAACTAATATCAAAATGCGAATATCGCGTGTCAGATATAGCAACTACTTCTTTAAAGAATGGATGTTTTGAAGTAGTACGGCAGTAGTCTCTAAGTTTGCTGTGAACTGCGTTAAGTTTCTCGCTGCTGGTTAAAGGAAGTCCTTCCTGAAGGCGGAGGAAAAATTCTTTCAATTCCTCATCTTTTGCGTCTTCTATAACATCATACTCAATTTCGAAGTCATCGAATAAGTCAGCGGTTTTCTGAGGTATATCTCGATAAAGTGTCCCGCCAAATAGCTTTGAGGAATCTTTACTCAGTGCCAGCTCGTTCGAGCAGAACTCAAAAATTGCTAAAAGACGCTGTTGTCCATCCACTACTTCGTATTCACTGTCTGAAATTTTAACAAAGTAAAGCTTGGGGAGTTTCCAACCGCGAAGAATCGAGTCGATTAACCGTTGTTTCTTGCCTGTATCCCAAACCTCTTCTCGCTGCCAGTCTGGGATCTCATAACGATCGCGACGTCTAAATATTTTATCAAGTGCCCGTCGTTCGGCTGTCATTTTCATGTGCAATCTCCCCTCTTAAATTATTCACTATTAAAATTAAAAGTCGGCAAAGGGAACGGTCCAGAATGCTCTTCCATGCCGCATATTATAGCTCATATTATGATTGTATTATGCAATTCGTTGCCGACTTGAATTTATGAATACGTGCGCCTTGTTGCTTATGAATATAATGATGGAGGCGACTGGGAAAAGGACGAAGCGATAGCGGTTTAAGATCAAATTATCAGCTTCGACTCTTGTAATGTCCTGCAATGGTTAACCATGCCGCTTCACAAAAAGAGGCGCATGGTTGGATGTAAATACAGGAGGGTCATTCTGTAATATTGCCGAGACTGCCAGATGCCTTTTAAATTCATTGTCCAGGAAATGCCTGACACTTTTTCTGTCCCAGCCTCTCGGATGGACAAAATCGGTATAGAGAGAAAGGTCCCCTTCATAAAAACTGCTTGTCTTATATCCGGTCATCTCCGGCCCGCACGCAGGCATGTTAAAGATTGCGATATTCAGGAACCCGATTTCATCTTTATGCCTGATAGTAAACTCAAGAGTGTTTCTGGCTTCGGTCAATGTCTCAGGCGGGGTGCCGAAGAGTAAATAAACATAGGTTGATATCCCTGCCTTTTTCAAAGTCTTTAATACCAGGGAAGCAGTGTGAAGGTCTATCCCTTTCTGCATTTTATCAAGGACCGCCTGGTCGCCTGATTCGAGACCGAGCTTCAGCATAACACAGCCTGAGTCTTTCAGCGCCTTGCATAATTCCAAATCCGTCAAGAGAGCGCTGGCCCTGGCAAAGCCGTACCACGGTACCCCCAGCTGCTCTGCGGCCAGCCTTTTTAACAACGCTGTGCTGATCGCGTTGTCCAGCAGATGAACGAGGGAAGGTCTTATGTTCATTAAGAGCACATTGAGGTCATTCATAACCTTGTCAACTGCGATAGGTATGTATGGATTGTCTTCCGCTTTTTCAGGACAGAATGAGCACTTGTTCCAGTAGCATCCGCCGGATGCGCTGTATGGAAGTATCCTCCCTGGCGAAAGGTAATCGTTTAAAGGTAGTGAATCATAAGCCGGAGTGTAATGTATTTCATTTGAAGCCTCGATACCCAGAACTGAGAGAAGCTGCTGCTCACCCGGCCCTGAGATGAGTGTATCAACAAGTCCCCTGAACGGATCCAGCCACTCCGGGTTTTTCGTCCACGAAGTGATGAGGCCCCCGCCGAGTATTATTTTTATGCCGGGAAAGTATTGCCTGATAAAGCCGATCATTGCAAACGTGCTCAGCGCATGGCTTAAATAATTCAGGGAAAACCCGGCCACAGAAGGTCCGTCCTTTTCAATCAGCTCCCGGAGACGTTTTGAGAAAAAAAAAAAAAAGGGATTGACCTCTGGCCGTTCAGCCGCCTTTATAAGGTCAGCGCTTCGTAAGGGAGAAAGCGTGCTGTCTTTATAATTTGCGATTCCAATGATAACCCCACTATCAACCGACTTCTCTATCGCATGGTCCAGATCAAGCTATGGCTTATCCCGTGACTCTTAAGCGCGCCTGAAAGTCTTGCTATACCTGCAGGAGGTTCAGAGGGTTTTGCGACGGGAGGGTGAATGAGTATCACGACAATCTGTCCTTATGTCAATTTAAAATGTATACCTAAAATTGATATAATGCAGTATATTATATACCTGATACACAGGCTTAATAATAGATAACATTTCTAACACGATATGGAAAGTAAACAGATAAGACAACTGTTCCTGGACTTTTTCAGGGAGAAAGGGCATGCGGTCCTTCCGAGCTCGCAGCTTCTTCCGAAAGACGACCCCACCCTCCTGTTCACCAATGCCGGAATGGTCCAGTTCAAATCGGTTTTCTTAGGCAATGAACAGAGGCCGTACAAGAGGGCGACGACCGTACAGAAATGTCTCAGGGCAGGTGGCAAGCACAATGACCTTGAGAATGTGGGCAGGACCGCGCGGCATCATACGTTCTTTGAGATGTTAGGCAACTTCTCCTTCGGCGACTATTTCAAGAAAGAGGCGGCCCAATGGGCGTGGGAGTTTCTGACCGAACGCGTAAAACTCCCTGCTGACAAGCTCTATGTGACTGTTTATGAAAAAGATGATGACGCCGCTGAGATATGGAAAAGGGACATAGGCGTCTCTCCTGACAGGATTTACAGGCTTGGAGAGAAGGACAATTTCTGGCAGATGGGGGACACAGGGCCGTGCGGACCTTGTTCCGAAATTCTTATAGACCAGGGGCCTGAAATGGGATGCGGCAAGTCCACATGCACGGTGGGTTGCGACTGCGACCGGTATCTTGAGATATGGAACCTCGTGTTCATGCAATTTAACAGGAATGCAGCCGGAGAACTGACACCACTGCCGAAGCCGAGCATCGATACGGGAATGGGGCTTGAGAGGCTTTCAGCAGTGCTTCAGGGCAAGGTGAATAATTTTGACTCTGACCTGTTCATGCCGGTCATCAGGAAGGTCGAAGAGATTTCCGGGAAAAAGTACCATACGGACCCTGCTGTTAATGTCTCCATGCGCGTTATAGCAGACCATATAAGGTCGGCGGCCTTTGTCCTTTCCGAAGGCCTGACCCCGTCAAATGAAGGCCGGGGCTACGTGCTCAGACGGATTGTAAGGAGGGCAGCGAGACACGGTTTCATGCTCGGCATAGAGGGGCCGTTCCTTTATAAGGTCCTTGACGCGGTGTATGAAATGATGTCCGGGCCTTATCCTGAAGTGCTCGAAGATACACAGCACAGCAAAAAAGTGCTCAAGCTTGAAGAAGAGAGGTTTGCACATACCCTTAATTCCGGCATGACCATACTGGACAAACTCATGACTGAGGTCAAAGCCTCGGGAAGAGATACGATACCGGGCGCTGAGCTATTTAAGCTGTATGACACATTCGGCTTTCCGCTGGACCTTGCCCAGGACATTGCGGACGATAACAAGCTCTTAATTGACCATAAAGGTTTCAATGATGAAATGGAGCTTCAGAAGACACGCGCCAGGTCCTCATGGGTCGGGGCTGAAGAAGAAGTACCGGCGGTTTACAAACAACTCAAGGATGTTCTGAAGGCCACTGAATTCCTCGGCTATGAAACACTCCAGACTGATTGTGTTGTAATCGGGATCATAAAGAACAATGCGCTTGTTGAAGAGGCGAATGAAGGCGAAGAAGTGGAGGTAGTGCTGGACGTAACTCCATTTTATGCCGAATCCGGAGGCCAGGTCGGCGATACCGGTGCCATCCGGGTTGATGGTGTCAAGGCAGAGGTCACAAATACAAGGAAGGTCAGCGACATAGTGCTCCATTCAGGGACAGTGAAAAGGGGGACGCTCCGCAAGGGAATGGCGGTCCATGCATCGGTTGAAGAGGAAAGAAGAAAAGCCATTATGCGCAACCATACTGCCACGCACCTGCTGCAGGCCGCGTTAAGGGAAGTGCTTGGAGACCACATCAAGCAGGCCGGCTCCCTGGTCGCCCCTGACAGGCTCAGGTTTGACTTCAATCATTTCTTTGCCGTGGATGCGCGCGAGATAGACGAGGTTGAAGAAATCGTCAATGCAAGGATCATCGATAACCTCCCCGTTGATGTGAAGGTAACAACACTTGACGACGCTGTTTCCAAAGGCGTGACCGCGCTGTTCGGTGAGAAATACGGCAATGAAGTCCGGGTAGTACGGGCAGGTGATTTTTCCGCTGAGCTTTGCGGCGGCACCCACTCTCACGCTACAGGGGACATAGGGCCTTTCAAGATCATATCCGAAGGGAGCGTTGCATCAGGCATCAGGCGCATTGAGGCCATCACAGGGTTTTCGACACTTGAATACAACAAGGCCAGGGAGGCGGAGCTTAAGAGGGCCGCTGCACTGCTTAAGGTGAATGATCTGAAGGTGACTGAAAGGATTGAAAAAGTCCTCGGCGACCTGAAGCAGAATGAAAAGGAGCTTGAGAAAATAAAACACAAAGCGGTAACGCACGGCGCTGACACTATAATGGAAGACATCGTTGAAATCGACAATATCAGGGTGCTCGTTCATAAAGCCGCAGGGCTGGACATGAAATCATTGAGGGGCCTTGCCGATTCATTAAAGAACAAGATAGGTTCCGGAGTGATAGTGCTTGGATCAGCCCTTGACGGACAGGCGTATTACGTTTCAGTTGTCACAAAAGACCTTGTCCCGCGTCTTAATGCGGGAGAGATTTTAAAGTCGGTCACAGGCGGCAAGGGCGGCGGAAGGCCCGACATGGCGCAGGGCGGCACAAGTGACCCGGAGGGAATAGACAAGGCGTTGTCGTCCGTGTCTGATATAATTAAAGAAAAGATAAAAATATAAATTCCAAATGACAAATATCAAATACCAAATAAATCCCAATGAACAAATTCCAATGACCGAAAGAAGCTTCGGAGTTTGGACATTGTTATTTGGAGTTTATTTGTAATTTGGCGCTTGGAATTTGGAATTTAATTTTTAGAGGAGGGGTATCATGACTATCAATGAAATCGTTCACAAGGCATTAATGATGGGCATCGGCGTTCCGGAGAAGATCAGCGAGCTTGTTGATGAACTGGTCAAGAAAGGGGAATTAAGCGAGAGCCAGGGCGCAAAGCTTATTAAAGAGTACTCTGCAAAGGCGTCTAAATCAGGAGAGGACATCAGCAAGGGCATAAACGAGATAATAAATAAGGCGCTTGAGAAGATGAATATCCCAACGAGAGATGAGGTTGAAAAGCTGAGCAGAAAGCTCACGGCCCTTTCCGCGCGCATCAAGAAACTTGAGGAACCGGCCCAAGACAAGGAGTCATAAGTTCCTTTCATGGGTATAACAGGTCTTTTAAGATTCTGGCATACATATAAAAATCTCAGCCGCATAAAACAGATCGTCAATGTATTGCTCAAGCACGGCTTCGGGCAGTTTATCGAACAGACCAATCTGCAGCGTTTCATTCCCCTCAGTAAAAGGATCAAATATTTTGCCCGCCGGCAGGACGAGGGAAGGCATACTATTCCCCAAAGGCTGAGGCTGGCCTTCGGAGAACTCGGCCCTTCTTTTATCAAGCTCGCACAGATGCTTTCCACGAGACCTGACCTCGTGACGGAGGAGTACGCGAACGAATTCAAAAAGCTCCAGGACAGGGTCCCTCCTTTTTCTTCTGATAAAGCGGTGCAGATGATAGAAGAAGAATTTAAAGTGCCCGTGGCAGAATCGTTCGCGACCTTCGACACGGTCCCTGTTGCGGCGGCTTCTATCGCCCAGGTGCATAACGCTGTGCTCAATACCGGGGAAAAAGTCATTGTGAAGGTCCAGCGGCCGTATATACGTGAAACTATAGAAACCGATATCGTGATCCTCGGCGCTATCGCGCGACTTATGCTGAAGTACATCCCTGAAAGCAAATATTTCGATCCTGAGGGGATTGTCAACGAATTCGCCAAGACGGTAAGAAGGGAGCTTGATTTCATCATAGAGGCCAAGAACGCCCAGCGGTTCAGGAAGAACTTTGAAGGGCACCCCGATATCTATATCCCTGCCGTGTATCCGGATTTCCTCTCCGCCAGGGTAATCGTCATGGAGAGGATCGAAGGCACAAAAATCGATGATATCAAGACCATCGACGACCTTGGAATAGACAGGCACGAGCTGGCGAAAAAGGGCGTCAACGCTTATTTCAAGATGATCTTTGAAGACGGCTTTTTCCACGCAGACCCTCATCCCGGCAACATGTTTGTTCTGAATGACGGGAAGATAGGCTTTATGGACTTCGGCATAGTCGGCTGGCTGGCGCCCGAAATGATTGAAAACATCGCCCGGGCATTTCTTGCGGTCATCAACAAGGATTTTGACCGCCTTGTAGACATATACATAAACCTCGGGCTGGTGGAGGATGAGGTGGACATGGAGACATTCAAGAGGGAATTCCGCGCCGACCTGATATATATGATGGAGCCGTTATACGATCTCAGCGTTTCTGAAGTCAACTTCCCCGAGTTCCTTGAGACACTGACCCATCTCGTCATAAAGCACGGTCTGAGGGTGCCTACCGATCTCCTTTTGATGAACAGGACGGTCCTGATCGTGGATAATATAGGACGGCGGCTGGACCCCAAATTCAACCTCATATCGGCTGCCGAGCCATACGCGGCCAAGCTCGTAAAAAAGCGTATGAGCCCTCAGAGCATATTGAGCAAGACTGTAGCCAATTTGACTGATATGGGAGAGCTCTTGATCGATACTCCGAAACAGATAAACCGGCTGCTGAGAAAGACCCTCCGGGACGAGGTGAGCTTCAAAATGGAAATTACCGGGATGGACAAGCTGATAAGGGACCTGGACCGCTCAAGCAACCGGATAGCATTCAGCCTGATCGTCGCTTCTATCATTTTAGGATCATCCATGCTGATACAATCAAATATCGGAGGGAAAATATTCGGCCTGCCCGCGGTAGGGGCCATAGGATTTCTGGTCGCATTTGTATTGGGGGTGAGGCTTCTGATTTCAATTATCAGGTCAGGGAGACTATAGCGCGGAACAATATCTGCACGTTCTTGCAGTTTGAATATTAAGGGAGGGAATGAACATGACAATCGATGAACTTAAGCAGTACACTGAGAATGAATTCAGGAATATTGATCGTATATTGGACGAGCTTTTTACTGTTTTCAGGCATGAAGACGGTGAATACACCCTCGCTGAGCAGGCCGCCATCTCCACGTACATCATGAATGCGTACAGCGCGGTCGAGAGCATACTTAAGCAAATGCTCCTGTACGATAAACTCGATGTGGGAGACGCCCCCGGCTGGCATGAGAAGGTGCTGAGGAAGGCCGGGGAGATAGGGATACTGCCTCCGGAGCTTTTACACACTATATCCAAATATTTGTCATTCAGGAACTACTTTATCTATACCTACATGTTCAACATCAAATGGGAGGACATGAAGCCGCTGGCTGAAGGGATCAAAGACCTTATCGCGCAAATCAGGTCCGAGACCGATGAGTATTTACAGACGATTTAAGATGGGGCAATCTACTGGAGCGCTTTCAGTGTCTCAATATATGTCAGCGGCGGATCTATAATCGTCATACCGACGCTGTTCGTTAAACCGTGCGGAGGAGTGCTGTACGCCCATTTTACCAGACAGTGCAGATTCAGTTTTTCACCTGCAGGCAATTCAAATCTAATCTCAACAGGCATATCGGTCACGAAAGAAAATGTAGATTTGACAGGGGCTGTTACATACAGGCCTTCTTCGGAAAGATTTTCTATGAAGACCGAAAGGCGTTTATCTACGCTGAGAAGCTCTGCCTGGATATTGACGATTAACCTTTTGCAACGTCTTGCATCCATGCAGGTATTGTAACACAATGATTCGCGATCCAATCTTCATTTTTTCGTAGATCAGCTATGAAGGGTATCGGGATGTAAACTTGCGGGTTTCAGAAGCTCTCATACGCGTAGTTTTTGATAAAGAGTATGAGTTCCTTGTCCGCGTGGGAGAGATGGTGCTTCTTGGGGTAAATAAGTGTGAGGTCCCTCGATATGCCACCTTCCCTGAGGCTGATTGTCTTTAATCTCCCGTCTTCCACCTCTTTTTTCACGGCCCAGCGGGAAAGCATGGCGATGCCGTTGCCGTCTTCAACCGCTGCCTTTATCGACTCTGTGCTTCCCATTATCAGCGCGACATGAAGGTCCCGGATAGAAAGACCATGACCCTTAAAAAAGTGCTCTATATGCTGCCTCGTCCCGGATCCCTGTTCCCTGAGAATAAACGGCTCCCTTGTCAGGTCCAGCACCGACACGGCCCTCTTCATTGTCAGCGGGTGCTTCGGATGGACTATCACGGTGAGCTGGTCTGAAATGACCTTTTCGGTTTGTGTATTGCTCCTTGAGGCCTTGCCCTCTACAATTCCGAAGTCTATAAAGCCTGAATGCATAAGGTCCTCGATCCGCTCTGTGTTGCCGATGCGCAGCTTGATCTTTATCTTGGGATGTATCCGTTTAAAGTCCGTGATGATGCGCGGGAGGATATAGTTGCCGAGCGTGGTGCTCGCCCCGATCGACACAGCGCCCTTCATAGTGCCGGTCAGCTTATCGATCTCCTTATGCACCTCATTGTAATGTTCCAGTATGTGGGTCGCGTGCTCATACAGGATTTTCCCGGCGACGGTCAGATTGACCTGCTGCCCTGTTTTGTCAAAGAGCTTGGTCTCGAAGAACTCCTCGAGAGACTGGATCTGAAGGGAAACCGCCGGCTGGGAAAGGTGGACGATCCGGGATGTCTTGGTAAAGCTCTTTGTTTCTGCGACAGTGCAGAATACTTTTAATTTCGTATCCATGAAGTTAAGGGCTTAAATGTGAATCATATCAGCGCGATTTATTCAATACAAAACATAAGATAACATAATCGTTGTTGCGAATCCATGAATATTCATTATGGGTCCATAATGTCAGGGAAAGTAAAAAGGGGACCAGATAAAATGATAAGTCCCGGCAGATGTCCGGGGCATGTTCAGGGGGAACGTGGATTACCTGACCTTTTCTTAATGGAGGAAACAATGAAAGACTTATCGCTGCTTGACTTCCGCAACGAACTAAAGGAATTTATTACACTGGAAAAAAGCCTTATGCCAAGGAGGACCGCGATTGAAGAGGCCCTTGAAGAGACCACGGGAAAGATCATCGACAATGCGCGTGCGAATGCATGCCTCTCTGACGACCAGCTTGAGGACCTGAGCATAATCGAATCAGGGATATATTATCAGGAATATTACGACAAGCTCGTGAAGATAAGAAGAAAGCTTGAAAATGCAAGGGGACAGTTTGTGCTTATACAGGACACTGACTACCAGCTGTTCCTTGACCTGGTCCACCCCGGGCACAAATATCATAAACCATTCTCTATTGCGGCGATAGGAAAAATCGCTGATGAACCTTTGAAAGTGGGTTTTGAGGAAAAGACTGACGGGAGCCATTTTTATCTGAAGCTGATGTTTCAGGACGGGTCGTATATACGGGAATGCAAAATAAATGACGATGGGACAGACAACATTTTCTCAAAGGCGCTGAGGCTCATCCCGTCGCAGCAGGGCACGAGGGTGTACAGAAAAACGGTCAAGGAACTGCACTATGTCCAGTCTGATTATGATTTTGAGCGGTCCTATGAAAATATACAGAACCAGTATCTCAACAGGACGGGGGGGCACAAGTCCAGAAAACCCTACTGGAAGATCGCGCCGGGCAAGTTCAAGTCGCACAGCGTGGTGATTGACAACAAGCCAGTGATTAAGGTCCCTGATCATAAGGACAACATCAGCTTTGCGATGTATATAGGGGACAAAGAGGTGTCCAGAAGGCTCGGTGTAGACCTCAGGGGAACAAGCTCACTTGATCTTGTATATGAACTGCTCAGAGCGTCACGCGGTAATGGTTCAAGGAAGTCGCTGATCGTTTAGATGAAGATTTGAGGCGCTTCTTATTTCTTCGCATAAATCAGCTTCAGGACAAGCAGCACCCACGGGGTACTGTGCAGGACCAGATCGAACCAATCTATGGGACGGACGAGGCGGCCCCTGACAAGCATGAGTATCTTTTCAACGATATGTGGCGGCCAGAACGGGGCGAGGCCCAGGGTGAAACAGAGAAAAATTGCAACGCTCCATGGTAATTTGTCCAGCAACTCATTCATGGTTCCAGTATATCAGATAAAACAGTAGGGGCGTATTGCAATACGTCCCTGCTACATTTTTAATATCTCCGGTTTTTTCCAGAGAACAATAACAGTCCCGGCGAGACAACATCCCGCGCTCGTCATCAGCGCATTTTGCGTTCCGACATAATGCGCGAGGCTGCCGACTGCAAAATTTCCCAGGGGCGTCATACCCAGAAACATGGTTGTAAAGGAACTCATCACCCGGCCCCTTAATTCGTTTGGGACATTGAGCTGAAGCAGGCTGTTTGCCGTGGCTATCTGGTTTATGGCCCCAAACCCGATAAGAAAGAGCATGGCGTATGAAAGCCAGACGGTCGTTGAGAATGAGAAGACGAGCAGCGCTGTTGAAAAGATGGTACCTGCCACTGCCATGACCACGCCCTTTCTCGCGGTATCTCCCTTTATCGCAAGGGCGACCGCGCCGGTAAACGCTCCGGCCCCTGCGCAGCCCATCAGAATACCGAGTCCGGTTGCGCCTGTTTTCAGGATGTCTCTCGCATACACCGGAAGGAAAGAGATGTATGGGAACCCGAAGAAACTGACTATCCCCGCCGCTATGAGGAGGGCAGATATGTCGGGATGATGAAAAATATATTTGATGCCTTCCTTGAACGATTTTGTCATTCCGGTCTTTGAAGTTGTTTTGGACTCTTCGGGTTTGAAGCGCATTTTAAGAAGCGCTATGACTACTGCTATGAAGCTTACGGCATTGATGAAAAAACACGGGGCCAGTCCCGCTGATCCCATGATCAGACCCGCAATT
>JACRQA010000164.1 GCA_016222915.1 Nitrospirota bacterium
CATCGTCAAAGGGCCCCATATCGAGGTGGCAATGTGTGTCGATCAGCACAGGTTTCACAAGGCGTATTCCTCCCAAGATATAATTTTAAGCACGTTTCAAATGTGGCGTAGGGATTTGCGACAATTATCGTTTATGTCATTAATTCAAAAGTTTTCAAATCCTGTTTTTTATGTTAGTGAAATATTAAGGATTTGTCAAAGCTATGACCTTGTAATTTTCTGTAGAATATGGTAATTTCACAATCTATTATATAAGGGGAGCCATATGAAAGAAGGAGGAAACAATGAAAGTCTTAAAGAGTGAGAATGAAGAATATAAGAGGCTTGAGGAAGAGCACAAGAAATTAGAAGAAGTCCTTGATGAAATGCTTAAGAAAAGATATCTTACCGCGGATGAAGAGATAGAGAAAAAGAAGATCCAGAAACAGAAGCTCCACTGTAAAGACCGTATGGCACAGATTACCAGGGAACATAATCATAAATAGGGGCGGTACAGCGTATCGCCCGTTAAATATAGAGAAAATGAAAAGCGATTTAATTAAAAAAGGACTGGAAAGGGTGCCGCACAGGGCGCTGCTGTACGCCACGGGAATTCCGCGCACCGAAATGAATAAACCCTTTATCGGGGTCGCCACAAGCTTTACGGACATCATCCCCGGACACGTTGGAATGCGCGATCTTGAACGGTTCATTGAAAAGGGCGTACACACCGGAGGCGGCTATCCGTTCTTCTTCGGCATTCCCGGCATCTGTGACGGCATTGCCATGGGGCACCGGGGAATGCATTACAGCCTGGCCTCAAGGGAGCTTATAGCCGATATGGTCGAGACTATCGCAGAGGCCCATCAATTAGACGGCCTGGTGCTTCTGACTAACTGTGACAAGATCACACCGGGGATGCTCATGGCAGCGGCAAGGGTTGATATACCCTCAATCGTTGTCACTGCAGGGCCAATGATATCCGGGCATTTGAGAGGCAAAAGACTTTCTCTCGTTAACGATACCTTTGAAGCTATAGGGAAATATAAAAAAGGCCTGCTGACCAGCTCCGATCTTGACGAGCTTGAGATGTGCGCCTGCCCCGGAGCCGGTTCCTGTCAGGGAATGTATACGGCAAATACCATGGCCTGCGTGACCGAGGCCCTCGGCATGAGCCTGCCCGGTTGCGCGACCGCACTGGCAGTGTCGGCGAAAAAGCGGAGGATCGCATTTAACAGCGGCAGCAGGATAGTTGAGATGGTAAAAAAGAAGATAACTCCCGGCAAGATATTGACCCGGAAGGCCTTTGAAAATGCTATCAGAGTTGACATGGCCCTTGGTGGATCAACAAATACGGTCCTTCACATCCCGGCAATCGCGCACGAGGCAAAGGTCTCCCTGTCATTAGAGGTATTTGATGAAATAAGCAGCAAGACACCTCATATTTCAAACATGCTGCCGGGCGGGACACAATACCTTGAGGACCTCGAATATGCAGGCGGAATCCCGGCGGTGTTTAAGAGATTAAAAGCCAGCCTGAATAATACTGCGACTGTCTCAGGCATGAAAACCTTTGATATTGCCGACAAGGCCGAGATCATAGATCCGGAAGTCATCAGACCGCTTAACAAGGCACACCATAAAGAAGGCGGCATCGCGGTCTTAAGAGGCTCTTTGGCCCCTGACGGCGCTGTTGTAAAACAAACGGCTGTCACCGAAAACATGATGCGCTTTAAAGGCACGGCAAGGGTCTTCAACTCAGAGGAAGATACAATGAAGGCAATCCTTGCAGGCAAGATCAAACCCGGCGACGTTGTAGTCATCCGGTATGAAGGCCCCAAGGGCGGGCCGGGCATGCGGGAGATGTTAAACTCAACCGCGACGATTGCAGGAATGGGATTAGGCGAGTCAGTGGCCTTGATTACCGACGGACGCTTTTCAGGAGGCACAAGAGGCCCGTGCATCGGCCATGTTTCCCCTGAGGCCATGGAAGGCGGGCCGATTGCAGTTGTCAGGGATGGAGATATTATTAGCATCGATATCCCGAAGAGGAGACTCGATTTACTCGTAAGTGAAGAGGAAATCCAAAAGAGATTCAAGACACACAAGGCGCTTAAACCCAAGATCACTAAAGGGTGGCTTGCAAGGTACTCTAAGCTGGTTACCTCCGCAAGCACAGGCGCAGTAATGAAATCGTAGGGCGAGGGTGAAAATATAATTGCCCGCCCCCACCCTGACCCTCTCCCGCAAGGGGCGAGGGCATTTAAGGAGATCAAATGAAAAAAAGCGGCGCTGAAATATTAATTGAATGTCTGAAGAGAGAAGGAGTAAAACACATCTTCGGTTATCCCGGTGGCGTGGTGCTCAATATCTTTGATGCCCTTTATGATGAAAAAGATATTGAGCTTATCCTTACCAGGCATGAGCAAGGGGCAGTGCATGCGGCAGACGGTTATGCAAGGGTAAGCGGCAAGGTCGGTGTCGTGCTTATTACATCAGGTCCCGGGGCAACCAACACAGTGACTGGCATCGCCACCGCCTCGATGGATTCGATCCCGCTTGTGGTTTTTTCAGGACAGGTGCCGACTATGCTCATAGGCAATGACGCCTTCCAGGAAGCAGACATAGTGGGAATCACAAGGCCCTGCACAAAACATAATTTCCTTGTAAAAGACGTAAAGGACTTAGCGCAGACCGTGAGAGAGGCCTTTCATATAGCATCCACGGGAAGACCCGGACCTGTCTTGATAGACCTGCCGAAGGACGTGACAGCCGGTTCAGCCGAATTTGTCTGGCCTGAGGAAGTCAAGATCAGGAGTTATAACCCGACGTATCACGGGAACAAGTACATGATAAACCAGGCGGCCCAGATGATAGCGCATGCGAAAAAGCCCGTTATCATGGCGGGCGGCGGAGTTATTTTATCAGGCGCGTCAAAAGAGCTGAAGGAGCTCGCGGAGCTTACAAAGATGCCGGTCACCATGACACTTATGGGTCTCGGCGGGTTCCCCGGCGAAAATAAACTCTCAATGGGAATGTTAGGCATGCACGGCACATTTTATGCCAACACGGCAGTTCAGAACGCTGACTTGCTTATAGGGATCGGCGTGAGATTTGACGACCGCGTGACAGGAAAGACCGACGCCTTCGCCCCTCACGCAAAGATAATCCAGATCGACATTGATCCGACTTCAATCAGGAAAAACGTAAGAGTGGATCTCCCGGTGGTCGGAGACGTGAAAAACGTATTAAAAGACCTGCTAAAGGTCATCAAGGAATCAAAAGAGCAGTGGGGCGCGATCAGGAGCTCATGGTTAAAACAGATTGATAAATGGAAAGAGGAAAGACCTCTTACGTACAGGTTCGATAAAAATATTATCAAGC
>JACRQA010000028.1 GCA_016222915.1 Nitrospirota bacterium
GTCTGCGATAAGGATATCGATAGTTCATTTCTGTATCCACTCCCATGCGTCAAGGCCGTTGTCTACGCAGGTGACAGTATGTCCGGCGTTTTTAAGGGCGTAGCTCAGATGTCTTGAAGTTATTTCCTCGTCTTCGGCAATCAGTATCTTAATAATCATTATTTAGTTACGCAAATTCATTCTGCCGGGGTAACGTTATTGTAAATGTCGTCCCTTTATCAGGGGCGCTCTGAACGGTGATATCCCCGTTGTGCTTTTTAACTATACTATAAACTATCGCCAGTCCCAATCCCGTGCCTTTTTCTTTTGTCGTGAAAAACGGATCGAATATCCTTGATATGACCTCGGGTGGTATCCCTGCGCCGGTGTCCGAAACGTCGATACTTACCAAGCTGTCTTTTTTAGCGATGGTAATATTCAGGGAGCCTTCACCCCGCATGGAGTCGATGGCATTGCTTATTATATTTATGAAGACCTGTTCAAGCAGCAGACTGTCGGCAAATATCTCAATGTCCTCAGCGGTCGAGATATCGAGTTTATAATTTACCTTAGACAGCTCGCCGGACGTGGTCATCTGCTTGAGGATTTTATTGATTACATTGACCAGATTGATTTTTTTAAGGTCGGGGCCCTTTTCCCTGGCGAATTCAAGAAGGTTGGTCACGATCTTTTTTACCCTGAGGGTCTGGGAATAAATGTCCTTCACACTTTCTTTTACTATGTCGGAGCTCTTGTCCGGGTCCATTTCATTAAACAGGGTCTGGGAGGCGAGATAGATGTTGTTAAGCGGGTTATTGAGCTCATGTGCAACACCGGAGGCGAGCGTGCCGATGGAGGCGAGCTTTTCGGACTGCACAAGCTGGGCCTGTTTGTCCCTCAACAGCTCCATGCTGTGTTCAAGGGATTCATGTGTCAATTGAAGGTGATCGAGCATGGTGTTAAATGATACTGCCAGTGAAAATGTCTCATCGTGCTCCCTGATGGGCGCCCTGAGCTCCATCTGTCCCTCCGAAATCCTCATGGTGATCTCGGCAAGCCTGTTAATGGGAGCTACAACATAATTGGCGGTCTTGTAAACAAAGTATGGGCCGACGGTGCAAAGCAGCAAGAGCGCAATCAGCAAAAGACGCTTGGTCCGAATAAGGAACGTGCCGATCCTCTGTCTTTCACGGTTTGCGATCTCGTTTGTAATATCTTCAAGTTTGGTCCCGGTCGCCTGCAGGTCGTTAATTTTTACATCGCTTTTACTGTATATGGAAAACAGGTCGTTGACGGATTTTATATAAGGAACACACTCGATACAATAGGGTGTAATATTTTTTAATTGTAAAAGGCCCCCTTCCAGTTTCATGAGTGAATCCTTATCGCGAAAGAGCATGTAATTTTTTTCCAGGCGTCTGAGGTTCAGAATGAAATCCGTCGAGAGCTCTATCGCATGATGTCTTGTGGCCACAAGGGTCTCTATCTTCCTTCCTTCTTCACGCACCGTTTCGACGACATCGATTTCCACCTCGTAATTTTTATAGAGTTCCACTGCCGTGCCTGAATATGTCTCAAGGTTTTTCCTGAGCAAAGAAAAGTCATCTTTGCCGATTTCCTCGATTGTATCAGGCGAGATCCTGTTTATCAGGTTATTAAGGACCGAGGTCGCTTCCTGAAAAAAATTATAATATTCGGCGTTCTTGTGCAAAAGAAAATTCTTTTCATTCCGCCGCACTTCGAGGACATTTTCCCTGAGGTCGTCTGCGATCTGAACATAGCCCTGCCTGTTTGTTACATTGTTGATGTTCTCGAAGCTCAAAAGGGTCCCGATGACTGCAATCAGGGAGGGGACGGCGATGCCGATGATCATCTTATGCCAGATTTTCAGTTTCATTTGGTATACAAGGATACAATATTTCGGGGCGTTATATAAAGAAAAGTCGAGGTTGTAAAGTCGGATTTGAGAGAGGAGTCCTGATCATTTTATTTGCAGACATTCACTGAGGACACGGCTGCAATTTATGAGGCGACTACAAACACCGGGCATGGGGCCTGATTGATGACTTTTCCCACGACATTATCTCCAAAGAGCTTCCTGATCCAGTTCCGTTTGCCTCGTGATCCCATAATAATGACATCGCATCTTTCCTCTTCAGCCACTTCAACGATCTTTTTATCGACATCGCCTTCTTCCAGGCGTGTTTTTATCATGGCGCCTTCGGATTCAGCTATATCATTTATTTCTGAGATATCTTTCCGGCATCCGCTGTTAAGCACATCTTCGATGTTTTTCACCCCCACCAGACTCAGATCGCCTTCGTTCGGCGGTATCACCTTTACAACGGTCACCCAGCATCTTTCATCACAGGCAAGCTTCAGACCGTTGATAAGGACATTTTTCGATCCGTTTACTGCAATAAGAATTTTCCTATAACCTTTCATAACTTTTATCCTCCCGGGCGAATCATTGATTCACCCTTTCAAATGTGCGGGCGGGATTACCCCGCCCCTACCGCGCTATCAATATCGGACATGATGCGTTGGTGATCACCCTTTCCGCCGTGCTCCCTATAATCGCCTTATTGACGCCGCTGTATCCGTAACTTCCCATGATTATCAAATCGTTCTTCAGGTTGGCTGCGGTCCTTATGATTTCCTCTCCCGGCCGGCCTTCCTGAATCTCCGTCTTTAAGGATATGCTGCCGTTGCCTGAAGCGATCCTCCTTGCAATGTCGAGGATGCCCTGAGCTTCCTTATGAAGGCTTCTCCTGATCGATTCCGACCTGAAAAAACCAAGCATCTCCTCATAACGCGGGATGACATAAAGAGCGGTCACTTCCGCGCTGTTTATCTTTGCTAAATAAAGCGCCTGATTAAGCGCCTTCTGGCTGTAGACCGAAGCGTCAAAGGGGACGAGTATGGATTTGTAAGTTCCGGTGCACGCAGTACACGGTTTTTTTACCACCAGCACGTCCACCGGAGAATTTACAATGACCTGAGATGTCACGCTTCCCATCAGCAGCCTGTTGATGCCTCTCCTGCCATATGTGCCTAATACAATGAGATCCGCCTTTTTCTCTTTTGCAATGTCGACTACGACTGTCGGAGGGTCTCCTTCGCAGAGCAGGGATTGCACTTCAATGCCGAATTCCGAGGTCAATCTTTCCTTGGTTTGAACGCATACTTTTTCGCCGAGCTTCAGCCGTTTTTCCAATTGCTCCGGCGCGATCCCGAATTCCTCTGTGTCAAAATAAACGGCATGCACCATAATGAGCTTTCCGCCGTGTTTTTTTATCCAGTTGGAGGCCTCGATGAGCGCCGCCCTGCTGTTAAGGGAATCGTCATAACCTGCCAATATTGTTTCGTACATGGTTTTCCTTAAATTGATTTGTTGATCAGCGTCTGTTTTTAGCGTATTCATCAATGCGCGCCTCCGCCCTTTCTGAATACCAGGCTGACGCCGAAACCGGCTGCCAGCGCCGCAATTATGGATAAAATTCCATATGACGCGGCATTGTTCTTTGCCATACCGGCGAGGGCCTTGATAATACCGATCTGTTCTACATTCACACTTGCCTCCGCCTTTTCAATGACCTTTTTGTCCTTTACCGCATATACCGTGACAAGGTAGTCTCCGGGTGGGGCCTGATAAGGCCAGGCGGTCAGGATATAGTATGCCTGCCTGTCTCCTTTTTCAGAGGTCGTTATAAGACCGTTTGAGCTTGCATAAAGGTTTGAAGCTTCCTTGTATTTCACAAATTCATTAAACCACTTCGATCTTTCGTCTTCACTTGAAGAGGGTGTTATCTCGATATGCCTGCTTAAAGCAGGGTAGCCGATCACATATTTCTCCGCTTCCTCAGCACTCAGGATATCTTCGATCCTTTTTGTGCTGTTGATGGAGTAGAGATTAGGCGTTTTTCCGAACTCCAATGTCCCGGTGTTCATCCATAAAAGCCCCCCCACTTTTCCTTTCTGCTTCAGTATGTCATGCCCGTCCGGGGAAGCTATTTTGATTACCAGGTCCGTGCCGGGGTCCGCTTCTCCTTTTACGCTTACCGTGCTGCCGTGATAAAAGAAGTCTATCTTTATGTGGTCATGATTTGCCTTGACCGTCAGGTCCGCTGATGCATCGGCCGTGAATATGAACAGCCCTAAAAGAAATATTCCGAATAATGTAAGCAGACTGAAAATTGCAAGAATTATTTTTCTGAGTTTTTTCATCTTAGTGTCCTCCCGCCTGTGATATGAGTAGTGATGGTGTTAATGTTAGTTCAAAGACTATCTTTACGGTCACGGCAAGCACTATCGTTGCAAGGATTATCTTCAACTGCTCGCCTTTGAGTCTCCTGCCGAAAACCGCGCCTATCTGTGCCCCTACTGTCGAACCTAACAACAATAGCACGGCAAGTATAAAGTCCACACTGTGATTGGTATATGCCTGAAGAAATGTTACCTCAATGCAGTTGAACAGGATCTGGAACAGGCTTGTGCCGACTACGACATGCATCGGCATTCTCAGGATGTATACCATGACGGGCACCATCAGGAAACCTCCGCCTACGCCCATTATTGCTGCAAGCACTCCGACAAAGGCGCCGAATATGATCGGGAGAAGCAGTGAATGGGTAACGCCGGATTTTTCAAAACGGGTCTGCAGGGGGAGAGACTTCAGGAATCTTGTCATTGCTGATTCCTTTTCAGTCTTGACCTCTGCCGTTTTATTTTTTCTCATGCTGTTCAGGCTTTCAATGAACATGTAGGTCCCGACTATTCCAAGCATAAGCACGTATGTCATCTTTATAACAAAGTCCGCATTGCCTGTAGCCTTGAGAAATTTAATCGCA
>JACRQA010000190.1 GCA_016222915.1 Nitrospirota bacterium
AAACCTTTCATTGATGGTCTCATCCAGAAACTTATGAATTGTTTTATGCACCCTCTCGGTCCGGACCACCGCGAGGCAGTTGTACCAGTCGATATACACTCCGAATATTTCTTTGCTCTCCAGGGGCAGGAGGACCGCCCCGGCGTCGATCTTTTCATTCACAATCTGCTCAAGCCGGATGTTCATGGCGCTTAACACCTTCATCGCCTCTTCACCGGACATATATATGCTTTCACAGAAGATCTTTGATATCTTGCCCGCAACTTCGAGTTTTGCCAGATGCTCTTTCACTTCATCCCAGTACCTGAAGAAAATATTCTTGTATTTATCAGTGGCATTCTGGGGCAGATATAGATTTCTCACAAAATATATCTTCTTTTTGTCTTTGTAGTATGCAGCTTCGGGTTTACCGACCTGGCCGATTTCGGTCATAATGTGTCTCCTATACAATGAATGCTCATGAGCTATTGCGGTCTATTATAACAATTTCAAATAAATCATCTGGAGCGGGGGAAGATTCCTTGACAAAGAAAAAACGCCTTATTATACTTCATTCAATTAGTATACTAGTAGAAAGGTCATGCTTATGAATAAGAATTTCATCAGTTTTTTAATTTCTGTAATGATTATTTCATTAGTCGTTACGGTATCTCCTGTATACGCCGCAAAAAGACATGCGTCCCAGCCACAGAAGAAACATCATGCCAAAAAGGCCGCATCAGTCCGGAAGTCCAAGGCGTCAGGGCCGCGCCTTCAGACATTGGCCAGGAACCCATACTTAGGCGCAATCGTTATTGACGCCGCCACAAATAAAGTGCTTTTTGAGGACAATGCGGATGCCAAGGGATACCCGGCAAGCGTAGTCAAGCTGATGAACTTTCTTATCATTCTTGAAGCTCTAGAGGCCAAGAAAATAACCCTTCAGGACAAAATCACTGTGACTGCGGAAATAGCCGCCATCGGCGGATCAGAGGTTTATTTGAAGGAACATGAAGTTTACACCGTAGATGATCTGCTATATGCGCTCATGGTCCAGTCGGCGAATGATGCGGCGGCAGCGCTCGCTCTTCATTATAAAAGCAGCAAGGAAGAATTTGTCAGGCTTATGAATAAACGGGCGCAGGAACTTGGCATGAGGGACACTACCTTTCGCACAGTCAACGGCTTTCCTCCCGGAAAAGGACTGACGCCGGATGTCTCTACACCGCGAGATATAACAAAGCTTTGCCGGGAAGTGCTTAAACACTCAAATGCCTTGCAATACACTTCAGCCAAACAACGTATCTTCCGTCCGGGGGCACGACCTTTTGTTATTCGGAACCACAATCATCTGGTCAGAAATTTTGAGGGCTGTGACGGACTTAAAACAGGATACTTCAGGGCCGCCGGTTTTTCCATTGCCGCAACCGCTGCAAAAAATGGGAAAAGGGCCATAGCGGTTATCTTCGGATCTGCTGACAGACGGGTGCGTGACGCAAAGGCCCGCAAGCTTCTCGCACAAAGTCTTCAGGAGATGGAAGCGAATTTGTCCCCTTCATATGCAACTGTTACACAGCAAGGTGTATCTTCTTTGAATGAATAATTCCAGGTTATTTGAAACTTCTTAGCAGGAGAGTTTTAATAATCTTTTGGTTCCGGATTACATACCCTTTTGATAACACATATACATACATTCAGCATGAGACAGGATTATATTTATGTCCGTTACCATTAGAGCCATTATGTCCGTTACCATTTTTATATATCTCGCATATTTCAAAGTTGTTACTGCATAAATAAACAGCTCTCTCGATGTCCTGACTGCTCATTTTAAGACAGTAGCATTCATCAAACGGTTCTTTAAGGTGGGGGCACAGTCTCTTGTTTGTGTTTGTAGTTAGTATTAGCATGAATCTCCTCTCAATCTTATTTATGAACTAAAGAGCAAGATATATGCCAGAATAGCTGAAGACCCTCACGTATTCTTTTATGTTTATTAATTATATGGTTAAGCCAAACTAACTCGTCATGATTCAATAGGAATATTACTTCAATATAAGTTTGCACAGAGACACAGTGTCACAACTGTGTGCCATGTCGCAGTTCAATATCAAATGTATTTTGTGCCCGACAGTTTTTGATTAATCCTTCTTACCGGTGGGGGTCCTCAAAGGCGAATGGTAAGGTGGTTTGAAAATACTAGGTCCCATCCTCTGTGATGCTGTATTCTTTAATTTTTCTGTAAATGGAACGGCGGCTTATTCCCAGAAGCGAGGCTGCTTTTGTTTTGTTCCAGCCGGATTTTTCCAGGGCATCAAGTATTATCTGAGGATCATCGATGTCCCTGTTGCCAGCAAGATCAGACGGGCCGACTTCAAACGACTGAAGTTCAAGTGGTATATGATCAACTGTAATAGCGGTATGTCTGCAAAGTATAAACGCATGCTCTAAAGCATGCTCTAATTCCCTGATATTCCCGGGCCATGGATATTCCATGAATATCTTTTCCACATCTGCAGAGACCGATGTAATGGATTTATTGAACTTACCGTTGAATTTATTTATGAAGAAATTTATAAGGAGCGGGATATCATCACGACGATCTCTGAGAGGAGGGAGGGTCACTCTCATCACATTGAGACGGTAGTATAAATCTTCTCTGAATTCGCCGCTCCTGACCTTTTCCGAGAGGTCCTGGTTCGAGGCCGCCACTACCCGCACATCTACTTTTATCGTCGTTGAATCGCCTACACGTTCAAATTCTTTTTCCTGGAGGACCCTGAGCAGCTCTATCTGTATCTTCGGGGAGATGTCCGCAATCTCATCTAAAAAAATGGTCCCGCCGTCCGCTAGCTGGAAGCGTCCGGTTTTGTCTTTTATCGCGCCGGTAAAAGATCCTCTGACGTGTCCGAACAACTCACTTTCGAGCAGGTTCTCAGAGAGGGCTGAACAGTTCACCTTGACCAGCGAGTTGCGGCCCCGGCTGCCCTTGTAATGAAGGGCCTCGGCAACCAGCTCTTTTCCGGTACCGCTTTCCCCGGTGATCATCACAGTGGTTTCTACATCGGACAGCAATTCGATGAGGGAATAGATTTCCTGCATTTTTTTACTCTTGCCGACGATCCGGTGAAACTGCTGTCTTTCGTTCAGTTCCCTTTCCAGGTCAGTCAGGCGTGTCTCATCCTTGACAACCATAACAACGCCGGAAAATATACCCTGACTGTTCAGCAAGGGTGATGTGGACAATGCCACAACCTGCTCCCTGCGGTTTTTTAACTGGCATTCAATGTGATTGAATTCAGCAGGCTGTTTCTTATCGACTGTCTCCAGCAGGGCTTCAAAGCATGTGCCCCTGCAGTTATCGCTGAGAGAGCTGAATGATTTCCCTATAGAATCACGGTCAAAACCACATATGTTCCTGGCGGCCTCATTTATTTCAAGCACCACCATGTCCTTATCAACTGTAATGATTGCATCCTTGACGCTCCTGAAAATGGCTTCAAGATTGGACCGGTATTTCTCCTTTTCATCTATTACAGCCTTGTGCTGCAAAGCCACGTCAATCGCGTGAAAGAGGGCGTCTTTTTGTATAGGTTTGGGGATGTAATCAAACGCCCCCAGGCGGACAGCTTCAGATGCCGTATCGATATTAGGATAGCCCGTAATCATGATCACCGGGCAGTTCATCTTTCTATTTTTTATTTCCCGCAGGACATCCATGCCTGACTTGCCTTTTAATATGATATCGGCAAATATAACGTCGAAACTACTATTTGATATATGTTCTATTGCCTCATCAAAATCTTTGGCAGTGGCCACCGCGTAGTTTTCGGATGAAAGAAATTTCTTGAAGGTAAACCTTATGCCTTCCTCATCATCAATTATCAGTATTCTTGCGTTCATTCTTCGCCATCCCCATTCATCGGAAGATTAATAGTTACTATGGTAAATTCGCCTTCAACACTGTTTATCAGGAGCTTGCCGCCATGCTCACTTATAATACCATGGCTTATGCTCAACCCTAATCCGGTCCCCATTCTATTGGGCTTGGTTGAAAAAAATGGATTTACAACCTTATCGATTATGTTCGCGGGGATCCCGGTCCCGGTGTCAAGAAAAACTATCCGTACATATTTTTGTCCGTCAATTCTTATCTCGTCACATTTAATCTCAAGGATTTTGTTTTCATGGGTCCCTGGGTATTTTTGATTAAGGGTAAACCGGGAATTGCTGATAATATTTAAAAACACCTGCTGTATCTGTTGCGGATGCACAGGGATTTTAATAGGCTTTGAGGGTATATCGACCGTCAGATGGATTCCGTCTTTTCTGATTTGCGCCGACGTTAAAGACAGAGTGTCTGAAAAGATTTCGTGAAGGGGCATTAAACACTTCTCTTCTTTCCTGATGCGCGCAAAGGAGAGGAGGCTTTTGACAATTGTAGCTATCCGGTCACCGTCTTTAATGATCCTGCGGGCGATTTCATCATCCCTGTTTTCTTTCTCGAATTCGTCAATCAATATCTGCCCGTAATTGATGATATTGTTTATAGGATTATTTATCTCATGGGCGACCCCGGCTGCGAGTTCACCGAGCGAGGCCAGGTGTCTCGTGCGTGTAGCTCCGGCCTCCAAATTTATCTTTTCCGTAATGTCTCTTGCAAGCTCTATGACACTTTTGACTTTCCCGGTCTCATCTTTGATAGGGAATGCCCTTATGTCCCATATCCTGTCCTGAGTAGCTGATATTTCAGCAGCCTCCTCCTTCCCGGAAATAAAACTCTTCAGCGTCGGACAATTATCACACGGAGAAATCAGGTTGCAGCACGAACCATAGCAATACTGGCCGGGTAGTTC
>JACRQA010000191.1 GCA_016222915.1 Nitrospirota bacterium
CCGCCATGTTGGTTTTGGTCATTGATATTTGGTATTTGAAATTTACTTGTAATTTGGTGCTTGTAATTTGAAATTTATTTGTCCGTCAAAGCCATCAGCCCCGGCAGTGCCTTTCCCTCAAGAAGCTCCAACGCAGCTCCTCCTCCGGTCGAGATAAAGGAAATGCTTTCAGAAACCCCGGCCCTGCTGACTGCAAGGTCCGTGTCCCCGCCGCCGACGATTGTCAGCGCGTATGCGTCTGCAACCGAATGGGCAATGGCATAGGTCCCTCGTGAAAATGCATCGACTTCAAACACACCCATGGGGCCGTTCCATAAAATCGTTTTGGCATTTTCCAGTGCAACGGAAAAGAGCTTCACGGATGCCGGGCCGATATCTACGGCCTTCCAGCCGTTGGGTATCTCCTGCGAGGTAACGAGCTTTGTCTCGGCAGCCGGCTCGATACTCTGGGCAATGACGCAATCCACCGGGAGGTAGAATTTTATTCCCTTTGAAACAACGCCTTCCCTGATTTTAGTTGCAAGTTCAAGCATGTTGTTTTCTACCAGTGAGTCTCCGACGTTATACCCTTCAGCCTTTAAAAAGGTATAAGCCATCCCGCCGCCGACAATGACCTTGTCGACCTTGTTCTCAAGGTTCTTGATGACATCTATCTTGCCGGACACTTTTGCCCCGCCCAATATGGCGACAAAGGGCCTTACCGGGTTGTTGATGACGCCCTGCAGATACTCGATTTCTTTCTGAAGAAGGAAACCGGCGGCGGCAGGGAGAAATTTCGCAATGCCGGTTATCGAGGCATGGCTTCTATGCGCTGCCCCGAAGGCATCGTTTATATAGTAATCGGCAAGCCTGGAAAGCGCCTTGCCGAAGGCCTCATTATTTGCCTCTTCCTCAGGGTGGAACCGCAGGTTTTCAAGAAGTATGATATCTCCGTCAATCATTTTGTTGACGGCCTCTTCAACCATGGGGCCGGAACAGTCAGGGAGGAAGGTCACTTCCTTTTTGATTAGGCGCTGCAATCTTCTCGCTACAGAAGCGAGACTGTATCTTTTGTCTGCCTTGCCCTTGGGCCTTCCAAGATGAGAGGCCAGGATTATTTTGCTGCCTTCATCTATTGCGTAATTGATTGTAGGAAGGGCCGAACGGATCCTTCTGTCATCCGTAATATTCAGGTTCTCATCCAAAGGCACATTAAAATCAACTCTTATGAAGAGCCTTTTACCCTTGATGTTCAGGTCCTTGATAGAAAGCTTGTTCCATACGCCCTTAATAGGCAGAGATTTATTGTCTTCCATTGTCGTGTCCTACCTCTTTTTGTCTATATAAAGCATTAAATCTTTCAATCGTGTGCTGTAGCCCCATTCATTGTCATACCAGGACAGGACCTTCACCATACTACCTTCAAGCACCTTTGTAAGGCTTGCGTCAAGGATTGATGAGTGGGGGTTTCCGTTAAAGTCTATTGAAACAAGCGGCTCTTCGCAATACTGCAGTATACCTTTCATCGGGCCTTCCGCTGCCTCTTTAAGCGCTGCATTTACAGCTTCCGCGGTTGTCTCTTTTCCAAGGTCAGCCACAAGGTCTACAACGGAGACATTGGGGGCAGGGACCCTTATGGCCATCCCGTCGAGTTTCCCCTTGAGATGAGGAAGGACCAGTCCGACCGCCCTTGCGGCCCCTGTTGTCGTAGGGATCATGGAAACCGCAGCGGCGCGCGCCCTTCTGAGGTCTTTGTGAGGAAGGTCCAATATGCGCTGGTCGTTCGTGTATGAATGTATAGTCGTCATCAGGCCGCGTTTGATTGTGAATTTCTCGTCGATTACCTTGGCAATAGGGGCAAGGCAGTTAGTGGTGCACGATGCGTTTGAAATGATCTTATGTTTTGATACATCGAGGCTTCCCTCGTTGACGCCCATGCAGACTGTGGCATCGGGCTCTTTGGCAGGAGCGGAGATAATGACCCAGCCTGCGCCGGCTGACAAGTGATTTGACGCCCCGGCCCTGTCGACAAAGTGTCCGGTGGATTCAAGCGCTATATCGACTTTAAGGTCCTTCCAGGGAAGCTGGGCCGGGTCCTTTGTCGCTGATACTCCTATCGTTTGTCCGTTGACAATGATACTGTTTTCTTTGACCTGTACATCGGCTTCAAATATCCCGTGAACAGAATCATATTTCAAAAGATGGGCCAGTACCTTTGCATCGGTAAGGTCATTTATTCCGACAATCTCAATTGACTTCTCCCCAAGGCAGGTCCTTAAGAAATTCCTGCCGATTCTTCCAAACCCGTTAATGCCGACTCGTAATGCCATAACTCCCTCCTTTTTAAATGAATAAATTATATCAGATTTGTTATTAATGGATTCGGGGAGTCAAGGGTGAATCCCCGGACCTTAGAAATTATACCTCCATTACTTCCGCTTCTTTGTGTGAAAGGGTCTCGTCGACTTTTTTAATGTATGCGTCGGTGAGTTTCTGGATCTCTTCTATTGCGCGCTTGGTCTCATCTTCGCTCATATGCTTGTCCTTTTCGATCTTCTTCATCTCTTCATTGCCGTCGCGCCTGATGTTCCTTAATGATATCTTTGCCTCTTCCCCTCTCTTGTAGACATGTTTTACGATGTCTTTTCTGCGCTCTTCAGTAAGCTGAGGGATTGCAATCCGGATAATTTTGCCGTCATTGTTCGGGTTCAGCCCGAGATCGGATTTCTGGATCGCTTTTTCGATGTTGGGGATTATCTTCGGGTCCCAGGGCTGAATGGTAATCAGCCTGCTTTCAGGAACGCTTAAGGTAGCAACATGATTCAATGGAGTGGGAGCGCCGAAATAGTCGACCATTATGCCGTCAAAAATTGCAAGGGAAGCGCGTCCGGTCCTTATACTTGCAAGGTCTTTTTTAAGGACATCCATTGTCTTTTCCATTCTATCAACTATTTTTTTCTTTGCTTCATGTTGCATAGATACTTACCCCCCCTTCACTAATGTCCCGACTTTTTTACCTTCCAGCACCCTCCGGATGTTCCCTTTTTTCATAAGGCCGAACACCATTATCGGAAGATTATTGTCCATGCAAAGCGATATCGCCGTGGAATCCATTACCTTCAGTCCTTTTTTAAGGACATCCATGTAAGTGATATCAAGGAATTTTTTGGCAAGCGGATTTTTCACGGGGTCGCTGCTGTAAATGCCTTCAACCTTTGTTGCCTTAAGTATGACGTCCGCCCCGATCTCGACGGCCCGTAGAGCCGCAGCGGTGTCCGTAGTGAAATACGGGTTGCCGGTCCCGCAGGCAAAGATCACAAACCGTCCCTTTTCCAGGTGCCTGACGGCCCTCCTCCTGATATAAGGCTCTGCAAGCTCACGCATTTCTATGGCCGACAAGACCCTGGTGGGCATGCCGTTTTTCTCAAGCACGTTTTGCAGGGCAAGGGCGTTTAAAGCCGTGGCCAGCATGCCCATATAGTCGGCAGTGGTCCTCTCCATACCTTCCGCGCTGGCCTCAAGCCCCCGGAAAATATTCCCGCCTCCTATCACTATGGCAATCTCGGCCCCCGATTTCCTGACATCTTTGAGCTCGCCTGCAATGTACTGGAGGACTTTCTGGTCGATGCCGAACTGCCTGTCGCCCATGAGGGCCTCTCCGCTTAATTTCAGGAGGACTCTTTTGAAATGAGGTTTTCGGGTCTTCATATAAATTTATTAACTTATTTTTTCTCCAAGCTGAAACCTGACAAAGCGCTTGATCACGATGTTTTCACCGAGCTTTGCGACTTTGTCCGTGACCAGGTCTTTTATTTTCTTCTTGCCCTCAGGGTCCTTTACGAAAATCTGCTCCATGAGACAAGTGTCCGTGTAGAATTTTTCAAGTTTGCCTGCTACGATTTTTTCAACCACCTGAGGGGGTTTGTTTTCAACCTGGGAGGCATAGATCATCTTTTCCTTTTCTATAACATCCGAAGGGAGGTCCTCCCTCCTGAGACAGGAAGGATTGGCTGCTGCAATATGCATTGCAACGTCCTTGACAAGCTCCTTGTATTCGTCTGTTTTCGCGACGAAATCCGTTTCACAATTTATCTCTACCAGCACCCCGATTTTACCCATATGAATATACGAGCCTATCAGTCCCTCGGACGCCTCTCTTGATGCTTTTTTAGCGGCCATCGCAAGACCTCTCTGTCTAAGGATGTCCAGTGCCTTGCCAAAGTCACCGGCCGCCTCGGTAAGCGCCTTCTTGCAGTCCATCATCCCTGCGCCGGTCTGCTCCCTTAATTCTTTTATGTCACCTGCGGTTATATTCATTCGGCCACTTCCTCCTTCTCTTCATCGGAGATCTTTTCTTCAATAGCGGCCTTTTCAGATGTATCTTCAGCGGTCTTGTTGAAGATGCTTTTCCCTTCAATGACCGCGTCGGCCATTTTAGAAGATATCAGTTTAATGGACCTGATCGCATCATCATTACCGGGGATTACATAGTCAATATCATCCGGATTACAGTTCGTATCGACAAGGGCGACAATGGGAATTGAAAGGTTCCTCGCCTCATCAACTGCAATAGTCTCTTTTTTAGGATCAATTATAATAAGCGCCCCGGGGAGTCTGCTCATATCTTTTACCCCGCTCAGGTTCTTATCAAGACGTATTCTCTCGGCTTCGTACTTGGCCACCTCTTTTTTTGTCAGCAGCTCGTACGTGCCGTCCTCTTTCATCTTTTCGATCTTCTTGAGTTTCTCTATCCCCTGCTTGACTGTCTTGAAATTGGTCATCATGCCGCCCAGCCAGCGCTGGTTGACATAAAAGGACGATGACCTCTGGGCCTCCTCGATTATCACGTCCTGCGCCTGTTTCTTGGTCCCGACAAACAGGACTGACTCGCCCCTGCTTGAAATGTCTCTTACGAAGTTGTACGCGACTTCAAACATCTTGACTGTCTTCTGAAGGTCGATAATATAAATGCCGTTACGCTGACCGAAGATATATCTTTTCATCTTTGGGTTCCAGCGCTTGACCTGGTGTCCGAAATGTACACCAGCCTCCAGGAGCTCTTTCATTGAAACTACCATACTTGCCTCCTCAGTTTTTCCTCCGTCCTTTCTCTCCGGACCCCGAATATTCGGGACACTGATGGAGAGAAGATTAGATGGACGTGTGTTTTTATTGAAGACTTACAATAATCTTCTTACTTCAAGTTCTAATAAGACTATCATACATAATGGGGCCAATGCAATAATTTTTATAGATTTTGTGATTTCAGGTAATTCAGACTGATTCGATGTCTAGAGATCTTTGCCTGCCGAGATCTTGCCTATGGAAATGTTTTCCTTGACAGCGAAGATTGCCCCGATCAAAACCGTTGTCCCCATCCCTACAATCCATGCAACAATTCCGTAACTCAACGCGACCGCCTTTTCAACGCCGAAAATCCCGTGCAGCGCGGTGACGCAACCTAAGTGGTATGACCCCAGGAACCCTGGGGTAGGCGCTACAGTAATAAATATGGCAACGGTCAGGCAGAGGATGACAAGTGAAGATATCAAAGGCAGCTCCGCAGCAATATCGAATGCAAGATAAAGCGGATAATAGGTGAAAACAAACATTGCCCAGATCAATACGGAAAGGGCAACCGTGGCCAGGAATCCGCGCCTGTCCTTGATTATCTGCAGGCCTTCTGAAAAAGACCTGACCAATTCAAATATCTTTTC
>JACRQA010000029.1 GCA_016222915.1 Nitrospirota bacterium
CAAGAAATTCTATATTAGATTATTTAGGTGAAGTCACTGTTGTGCCAATAACTTCAACCATAAGAGACATACCGAGTGAAGTACTCTTATCCAAAGAGGATGGTATGCATAATGATTGTGCTATTAATTGTGATCATATCCAAACGGTGTCAAAAGATAAAATCGGATCGTTGATTACTACTTTATCCAAAGAAAAATTGTTCCATGTTCGTAACGCTATTAATTTCGCATTGAACCTTTAATATGAACAAACAGACCCCTTGAGTTAATTAATGCGCTTCTCCCCAATTCTTACCTATCCCGATATCGACCCTTAGTGGGACCCGGAGGGTGATTGCGTTTTCCATCTCTTCTTTCACTAACTTCATGACGGTGTCTTTTTCCCCTTCAGGGACTTCAAACAGCAGTTCATCATGCACCTGCAGGAGCATCCTGGTACGGCATTCCGTGTTCCCGAGTCGCTTCCATATATTGATCATTGATACTTTAATTATATCAGCAGCCGAGCCCTGTACCGGGGAATTGATTGCAAGCCTTTCGCCGAGCTGCCGTATGTTCCTGTTTGAGCTCTTCAATTCGGGGATTGCGCGCTTCCTGTTATACAGGGTCGACACATGACCTTTTTCCGCGGCCTCTCTAATGAGGGTATCCATATAATTTTTAATGCCGCTGTGACGTGCAAAATATGTTTCGATATAAGAGCGGGCCTCGTCCGGCGGAATGCCGAGCTGCTGGCTCAGTCCGTATGGGCTTATGCCGTAGACGATCCCGAAATTCACGGTCTTTGCGCTGCGTCTCATCTCTGTGGTTACTGCCTCCGGCTTCACCCCGAAAAGCTCACATGCCGTCCTTGTATGTATATCGCCGTCATGATTGAATACCTCGATAAAGCCCTCGTCCCGGCTCAGGTGGGCGAGGACGCGAAGCTCGATCTGGGAGTAATCAGAGGAAAGGAGCAGATGCCCTTCTTCAGCGATAAACGCCTCACGTATCCTCTTGCCCCATTCACCTCGGATGGGGATGTTTTGTAAATTGGGGTCAGAGCTGCTGAGCCTTCCAGTAGCTGTTATCGTCTGATTGAAGGACGTATGGATTCTGCCGGTTTTATTGTTGACAAGCCTGGGCAGTGCATCGACATATGTGCTTTTAAGTTTCGACAGTCCCCTGTACTCAATGATCTCCCTGGGCAGCTCGTGGACAAGGGCAAGCTCTTCGAGCACGTCTATGTTTGTCGAGAATCCTGTCTTGGTCTTCTTTGAGGGTCTCAGGCCTAGTTTTTCAAAGAGGACCTCCTGGAGCTGTTTGGGGGAATTGATATTGAATTCCTCCCCCGCGATAAAATAAATCCTCTGCTCGATGCTCGCAAGCTCCTTCTCCAGCTTGTTTGAAAAGGTCTTCATTAAAGGCACATCGATCTTTACCCCGGCCATCTCCATGTCTGCGAGAATTTCTATCAAGGGCATCTCAAGGCTGTGAAAAAGCTCCGTGAGACCTTCTTTTTCCATAAGCGGCCCGAAAAGGTTTTTTAATTTCAGGGTGACTGCAGCATCCTCTCCGGAATATGCCGTTGCATCTTCGACCGGGACCTCGCTGAAGTCCTTTATGCCTTTGCCTGCAACGTCGCTGTAAGAGAGTTTTTTAATTCCGAGATGCTCCATGGCAGCATCGGTCAGGTTATGGTTCGATTTATTCGGGTTTAAAAGATAAGAAGCAAGCATAGTGTCAAACGAAATGCCCCGTACACTTAGTCCTTCATTTCTCAGGACGATGACATCATACTTGATATTATGGCCGGTCTTTTGTATCTTCTCATCCTTAAGAATATTTCTTATCTGATCAATGACGAATGTCTTTGGTAATTGGGCAGGCACTCCAAGGTATGAGTGTCCGACAGGGACGTAATAAGCCGTGGCCGGGTCTGTTGAAAAAGAAATCCCGACAAGTTCTGCATTCATCGGCGATACTGATGTCGTTTCAGTATCAATAGCAATTTGTGCTTTAACACCAGCAAGGGCTTCCTCAAGCACATTCCGGTCGAGAACCGTGACATAATCGGTCTTCTCAGTTGTCGGTGATGCCTGGGTAGGGACGAGCTTCACCAGGCTGCTGAACTCGTACCTCCTGAAATGCTCAAGCAGTTTCGGCCACTCAGGCTCTTTTACTTCAAGGTCTCTGATCGGTATATCCACCGGTACATCCGGATGGGCCGTTGCCAGCTCCTTGCTGAGCCTGATATTGTCGATGTTCTCGGATACGGCATTTCGTGCCTTGGCGTTTTTTATGTTGTCTTTGTTTGCAATGAGATTATCCAGGGTCTCAAATTCTTTCAAGAGCTTTACCGCTGTTTTCTCTCCGATCCCTGGCGCCCCCGGGATATTGTCTGATGTATCTCCCATTAAAGCGATGATCTCAGGGAATTGGGAAGGCCTGACACCGAACCGTTCGATAACGTCCTTCTCTTCTGTTACCTTTTCTTTCATTGTGTCATACAGTCTGATGTTTGGACTCACCACCTGGCACATGTCCTTGTCTCCTGTGACAATGTAGACCTCAAGCCCTTTTGCTTCAGCCTCTCTTGCAATATGGGCCAGTATATCGTCGGCCTCATATCCCGCCATCTCAATGGTCCGGATTCTGAACGCATCTATTATTTCCTTGATAAGGGGCACCTGCGGCTTCAGTTCATCCGGCATCCCCGGACGATGGGCCTTATATTCTTTAAAAGCCTCATGCCTGTGGGTGGGTGCGGGCGTATCAAAAACAACCGCAAAATAGTCGGGGGTTTTCTCTTTTAAAATCTTCAGGAGCATGTTGGTAAAACCGAAGATGGCATTCGTAGGCGTGCCGTCCGAGGATGAGAGGTTTCTTATCGCGTAAAACGCGCGGTAAAGATATGAGTTTCCATCTATCAGGTACAGAGCAGGCATACGCTATTATACACATGCCCGCTCAGTTTTGAATATTTATGAATAATCCGGGCGATATGACAAATATCATGTCATGTTTTGCGTAGAAAAATTATATTCTAATTAGGAGAAGCAGACCGGATCATTGCAGTTATGCTTAGCAGTAATCCTGGTCAATTGACTCCGAAAAAGGGGGAGGCAATATGGTACTAAATGATAAAAATAGTAAACACTTACCTTATACGGACGAAGAGATTAATAAGTATTGCGAAAGCGTAGAGAAGTTATTGGTAAAAATCAAGGAAGACAGTCTTTCCAAGAAAAGAAGGAAGGTAAAGGAAATAATCGTGGAAGAGGAACCTGTTACTGCAGATGAGGATGATTTAGTGCTATCGTGATTGCAATGTTTCCGGAACGGGTTTTCTTAAATAAAGAAGGTACTCCACATTCCCTTTTGGGCCTTTTAGAGGAGATTGTGTTACCCCTAATATCTCAAGGCCCATTTTTTCTGTTTCACCTTTAATGCTTTCAACAATCTCAAGCCGTTTCTCCTCACTTCTGACCACCCCGCCTTTTCCTACATCCTTTCTGCCTGCTTCAAACTGGGGTTTGATCAATGAGACTATTACTCCGCCGGATTTAATAAATTCCAGGACGTTCGGGATGACTTTAATAAGAGAGATGAATGACACGTCTACAACGGCAATATCTATTTCATCAACTATCAGTCCTTTATCAAGATACCTGATGTTGGTCTTTTCGAGGAGGATTACCCGCTCATCTGTCCGCAATACCCAACTGAACTGTCCGTACCCCACGTCAATCGCATAAACTTTACCGGCCCCATGCTGCAGCAGGCAGTCGGTAAAGCCCCCGGTGGATGCGCCTGCATCCATGGCCGTTTTACCTTTCACGTCAATATTAAAGTGCCTTAGGGCATGTTCAAGTTTAAGGCCGCCCCGGCTGACATACGGCATTTTATTCACAACCGTCAGGTCATCATCCGGTTTGATAAGCGCTCCGGCCTTGTCGACAGCGATACCGTTTACCAGGACGCTGCCTTCCAGTATCAGGGCCTTTGCCTTTTCCCTGCTTTCCACAAGACCTTTTTCAAACAATAGGATATCGAGGCGGGTTTTTTTGAAAGCGCTGGGGCCCATAGACTGAGTAGAAAATTACAATAACCAATTTGCAAATTCCAAAGAGACGCTGCATGCCATCGGGATTTGGGATTTGGATTTTGGTATTTGAGATTTAATTGTTATTTGGTGCTTGGATTTTGTTATTTGCATTGAGTGCTGCTTTGTGATCTTAATTTAAGTGATAGGGCGAGTGCTCAGGGCATTTGACTTTTTCCCGACCAGGGCCAACGCCTCTCTTGCAATGCCTTCCGCGTCGAGCCCTAACTGTTGCCTCAGGAGGCTTTGTGTCCCGTGTTCAATAAATTTGTCCGGAAGCCCGAGCATCCTGAATTTTAATCCTGTAACGCCGTTCGTCGTAAGTTCTTCCAGCACTGCACTCCCGAAGCCTCCTGAAACGGCATTTTCCTCGACGGTGAGCACGTGCCCGATATCCTTTGCATAGTGCGAAATCAATTCAATATCAAGAGGCTTAACAAATCTTGCATTTACTACGCACGCGTCAATATCAGCGCCTGCCAGGAGTCCGGCAGCGGAAACAGCAGGCCCGACAGTATTCCCGATAGCCAGGACCAGGATGTCCTTCCCCTCTCTTAGGACCTCAGCCTTTCCTAAAGGGATGTTTCTTATTTCAGCATCCTCGTTATTATCGACCACTGATCCTCTCGGATATCTGATTGCCGCAGGTTTATTAAGTGACAACGCTGTCTTGAGCATGCATCTGAGTTCATTACCGTCTTTGGGGGCCATTACGACCAGGTTAGGTATATGCCTGAGATAGGAAATATCAAATGTTCCATTATGTGTCGGCCCGTCATCTCCTACGATCCCGGCCCTGTCAATGGCAAAGACCACCGGCAGGTCCTGGAGGCAGATATCATGTATGATCTCATCATAGGACCTCTGCAGGAATGTCGAATAAATCGCCACCACGGGTTTAAGCCCCTGTGAAGCAAGACCTGCGGCAAAGGTCGCGGCATGAGGCTCGGCAATGCCCACATCATAAAACCTTTTTGGGAAGTTCCTGACGAACTCCGAAAGGCCTGTGCCCTCTGTCATTGCAGCGGTTATGGCTATAATCCGATTATCATCAGCTGCAAGCTTGGTAAGGCAATTGCCGAAGATTTCACTGTATGATTTGCTTGACGACGGCTGGGATTCGCCTGTCTCGATATCGAACGGCCCGACACCGTGAAAGTTCCAGGGGTTCTTTTCCGCGGGCCCATATCCCTTGCCCTTTTTTGTAATCGTATGAATAAGGACAGGTCCGGGAAAATCTTTGAATGTATTCAATGTCTCTATGAGAGCATCAATTTTATGTCCGTCCACGGGCCCTACATACTCAAACCCCAGTTCTTCAAAAAGCAGGCCGGGCACAAAAAATCCCTTTACAGTGTCCTCGGCCCTCTGGGCAATTTTAAGAACAGGTTCGCCCACTCCCGGAATCCTTTCAAGAAACAGTTTTGTCTCCTTCTTGAACTTTGTATAAAGGTCCCCCATCATGATCCTTCGGAGGTAAGCGGACAGTGCTCCGACATTGGGGGAGATCGACATCTCATTGTCATTAAGGATGACGATAATATCTTTCTTTAAATGTCCGGCATGATTAAGGCCCTCAAAGGCGAGTCCGGCAGTAAGGGCGCCGTCACCTATGACAGGGATGACCTTGAACTTCTTCTTGTTATGGTCCCGTCCCTCCAGTATTCCAAGCGCAGCGGATATGGATGTTGAACTGTGGCCGGTGCCGAAGGCGTCATATGGGCTTTCAGTCATTTTGGGGAATCCCGACAGCCCCCCATGCTTTCTGATAGTAGGGAACGAATTAAGTCTGCCGGTGAGTAATTTGTGCGAGTAGGCCTGGTGACCGACGTCCCAGATGAACTTGTCCTCAGGGCAATTAAACACATAGTGAAGGGCAATGGTCAGGTCAACTGTTCCGAGGTTTGAGGCAAGATGCCCGCCGTTGGTCGCAACGGTCTGAATAATTATCTCCCGCAATTCCTGGGCAAGCTCCTTCAGATCAGTCATCGAGAGTTTTTTCAGGTCTGCCGGGCTTTTTATTTTTTCCAAATACATGGCTCTTATCTAATTGCGTCTTGCTATTATATATCCGGCGATCGCTGCCAGCGGTCCGGATTTTTTATCTAAATATTGTATTGCCTTCAGTGAGTCATTTACAAGCTTCTCCGCCATCTTCTGAGATTCATCAAGTCCGAATGTTGAAGGCCAGGTGTTTTTACCCCTGGCGTCATCCGCCCCGGTTGTCTTGCCCAGCTCTTCTTTTGTGCCTGTTATATCAAGAATATCATCCGCTATCTGAAATGCAAGTCCGACTTTATCTCCATATTCCGTAAGGGCCTTTAATGCAGCCGGTGAACAACCGGCCATTATCGCGCCGATCCGGATTGAGGCCCGAATGAGCGCCCCTGTCTTGTGGGTGTGAATATATAGAAGGTCCTTTTTCCCGGCCTTTGTCCCTTCAAGCATGAGGTCCACTGTCTGGCCCCCGACCATGCCGTCAGGGCCTGCGCCATAGGACAATTCGCTGATGACCTTAATTAATTTCGCCGGGTCCGCCTTTGTCTTTGAGATGATATTGAAGGCGTCGGTAAGAAGCGCGTCCCCTGCCAGTATCGCAGTCCCCTCGCCGAATACCTTGTGCGTGGTCGGCTTGTTCCTCCTGAAATCATCGTCGTCCATTGCGGGGAGGTCGTCATGTATAAGCGAGTATGTGTGAATGAGTTCAAGAGAGGCCGCGACAGGGACAATGCTTTTTGACTTGCCGCCCGCAGCTTCAAAAGCGGCAACCGCCAGTATGGGCCTGACCCTTTTCCCTCCTGCCATAAGCGCATAACCCATAGCATCAGACAGCTTTGCGGGACAGTCCTTTTGTTTCTTTTTAGAGGCAATATAATTCCCGAGGAAATCATCGATTATCTTTTTCTTCCTGTTTAAATAAAGGTCGAGGTCCATTGCGATTTAATTGTCCGGGATTAATCCACTACTGAATATAAATATTTTATCGGTCTATAGTATACAAAATATCCCCGGCTTTTGTGATAGTTGGGGCAGGATGGCACTGGAAAATGATATATTATTGCAATTAAAATGATACGTCACCGAACTACTCAATATGTTTTCAAAAAGGACATGGCCTGATGACCCTCGACCATTTACTGTCCGAAAGTGCCCGCCGGAATACAAGCAGGACCTTTATCAAGTTTGAAGGCAGAAAGCTGTCGTATTCTGAGGCGGACCGTCTTGTAAGCCTTTGCGCGGGCGGTCTCATGGCCATCGGGTTACAACCCCTGGAACGCGTTGCAGTCCTGATGGAGAACTGTCCTGAATATATAATCTCCTATTTTGCGATACTCAGGGCCGGAGGAATCACGGTCCCTCTGAATACGTTTCTGACCCCGGATGAAATTTCCTATATCCTCAGGGACTCAGGCAGTAAAATCCTCATCTACAGTGACGGCTTTTCATCTCATGTTGAAAAAATAAAGAGGGCCTTGCCTGGGCTGACGGCATTAAAGTTTGAGGAGATTCCCATGGAGAAGGCTGGGCCGTCCTGCATCTCCGACAGTGATGTCGCCGTGTTGCTTTATACTTCAGGCACCACTGGTTTTCCCAAAGGGGCGATGCTCACTCACAACAATCTTATCTCTAACGCAGAGGCGTCTGTAAAGGCATTGCAGGTAACTCAGCGGGACAGGTTCCTGCTGTTTCTCCCTTTATTTCATTCTTTTGCCTTTACCGCCTGCGTGCTTGTCCCTGTTTATTCCGGCGCCTCCATTATGCTGCTTAAATCCGTGAAGCCCTTTTCAAAAGTTCTAAAAAGCATAATCCGGGACAGGATAACCTTATTTGCCGGGGTGCCGACGATATACAATATTCTTGCAAACAAGAGGATACCTTTCCTGATGAGATTCTTGCTGAAATTACTTTTAAACGTCAGGGCCTGTATATCAGGGGCCGCAGCCCTGCCTGCAGATACCTTACACTCATTCGAGAAGCGCTTCAAAGTACCGCTGATTGAAGGCTACGGTCTTACCGAGGCGTCACCTGTTGTGGCCGTGAATCCCTTGAAAGGAATTCGAAAACCTTCTTCTGTCGGGCCCCCGGTCCCGGGAGTTGAGGCCGCGATAATCGGCGAAGACGGGAACAAAGTACCTGCCGGAACGGTAGGCGAGCTGATTGTAAAAGGGCCGAATATAATGAAGGGGTACTTTAACAAGGAAGAAGAAACCTGGGCAGCACTGAGGGACGGATGGCTTTATACGGGAGATATGGCAAAAATTGATGAGGACGGTTACATATTTATCGTCGACAGGAAAAAAGACATGATCATCGTTGACGGGATGAACATTTATCCCCGTGAGGTGGAAGATATAATAATGGGCCTCGCTTCAGTTGAAGAATGCGCGATGGTAGGGGTCCCGGACGGCAGGGGATCAGAGACGCCGCTGCTTTATATAAAAAAGAAAGCTGACGCCGATATTGACGAAGCTGACATAAGGGACCGCCTGAAAGGGCGCATAGCTCAATTCAAAATCCCCAGGAAGATAATATTTATTGATGAATTTCCAAAGACCGCTACAGGGAAAATAAAGAAGACGGAGTTAAGAAAGCTTGAGGTTTGAAGTTGTCAGGGCCTTTGGGCTAACATAGAAAGCATGAAAGCAATCATCTTAAGCGGAGGAAAAGGGACACGTCTGAGGCCGTTGACCTATTCTGGGGCAAAGCAGCTTGTGCCTGTGGCCAACAAGCCGATCCTGTTTTATTGCATAGAGAATATTGTTCAGGCCGGTATTCACGATGTAGGAATTATAATATCACCTGAAACAGGACAGGAGATAATGAATGCCGTCGGTGACGGAAGCCGCTGGGGCATTACAATAAAATACATAGAGCAGGACGTGCCCGGCGGGCTTGCGCATGCCATTAAAACAGCCAGAAAATTTCTCGCTGATTCTCCATTTGTCATGTACCTTGGGGATAACCTTATCGGGACCAGGATTGACACCTTCGTCAAAGAGTTCCGGAGCAATTCCCCTGAGGCCCTGATTCTCCTTAAAGAAGTGGAGAACCCGAAACAGTTTGGTGTTGCCGATGTAACAAAAGAGGGCAAGGTACTGAGGCTTATCGAAAAACCCGAGGTGCCTCCATCGAACCTGGCGCTTGTCGGCATATATATCTTTTCCACGAAAATACATGAAGCAATTGACAACATACGCCCTTCCAGCAGAGGAGAGCTAGAAATTACAGACGCCATTCAGGAATTGATAAACATGGGATGCGCCGTGGAGAGTTTTATCCTTGATGAGTGGTGGCTCGATACAGGGAAAAAAGATGACATGCTTACGGCAAATGTAATTGTCCTCGATGAATTGCTTAAAGCGGGTATCGATGGACAGGTGGATGGGAAAAGCAACATACTCGGCCGCGTGTCTATCGGTAAAGGCTCTGTAGTGAAGGAAAGTAAAATACGCGGGCCTGTCGTGATCGGTGAAAATGTCATTGTCGAGAATTCTTTTATCGGCCCCTATACGAGCATTGGCAATGATTCGAAGATAATAAAGTCCTCAGTGGAGCATTCGGTCATAATGGACGGCAGCGAACTAAGGGATATTGAAAGACTGGAAGAGAGCCTTATCGGCCGGAATGTAAGAATCTACAGGAACAATAAAATGCATAAGGCCCTGAGGCTTATGATAGGCGATGACTCAGTGGTGGAGGTGTAGATGGAGGGGGTTGAGGTAAAGGAATTAGCGCTTTTTAAAGACCAGAGGGGCTGGCTCGCGGAGATAATCAGAGATGACGAAACAGAGTTCAGGCCTGTAATGTCATATCTGTCCATGACGAACCACGGCATCACAAGAGGTCCCCATGAGCACAGGGAGCAGACAGACTGTTTCTGTTTTATCGGCAGCTTCAGACTCTATCTATGGGACAACAGGGATACATCTCCTACATACAAAGAACATAAAATTATAGATACATCGGATATTCCGACAATAGCCATCGTGCCTCCTGGTATTGTGCACGCATACAAAAATATAGGCAGTAACCACGGCCTTGTGATAAACCTGCCCGACAGGCTGTTCAGGGGACGGGGGAAAACCGAAGCTGTCGATGAAATAAGACATGAAGATGACCCTGAATCTCCATTCAAGATAGAGGATTAAGAATGAAGTTATTGGTGACCGGCGGCGCAGGTTTTATAGCATCAAACTATATCAGATATGTCCTTTCAGCACATCCCGATTATCACATTATCAATCTGGACAAGCTTACTTATGCAGGCAACCTTGAAAATCTTAAGGACATTGAGGCATCGGACAGGTATACCTTTATTAAGGGAGATATCTGCGACGGAGAACTGCTGCGGGAGACGGAATTCGATGCAATTATAAATTTTGCCGCAGAGAGCCATGTGGACAGAAGCATTCTGGATGCACAGCCCTTTTTGCAGACAAACGTAATGGGCACATGCAATCTTCTTGAAGTTGCAAGGCAGAGAGGGTGTGTGTTTTTACATGTATCAACGGATGAGGTATACGGCTCCACCCGCGAGGGCGCCTTTCACGAAGCCTCCCCGTTATTACCGAACAGTCCTTATTCTGCAAGCAAAGCCTCGTCAGACCTTCTGGTGAGGTCCTATGTGGAGACGCATAAGCTTAAGGCCATGATTACAAGGTGTTCTAATAATTACGGCCCGTATCAGTTCCCGGAGAAGCTGATCCCGCTTGTTATCTTAAACGCGATAAACAGGAAACCTATCCCCGTATATGGTGATGGAATGAATGTCAGAGACTGGATTTATGTGATGGACCATTGCAAAGCAGTGGATGCGGTTTTTCATAAAGGGGCTTCGGGGGACATTTACAATATCGGTTCAAGGAATGAGCGGCCGAACATTGAAATTGTGAAACTGATACTGAGGAAGGTCGCTGAAAAGCTCGGCCTCGATGAGGACGCCCTGATGAAACTGATAACCTTTGTCGGTGACAGGAAAGGGCATGACCGAAGGTATGCGATTGACCCTTCAAAGACCGAACGGGAACTCGGTTGGAGACCGGAGATGGATTTCGGGGAGGGGATCACCAAAACGATTGAATGGTATATTGCCAATGAACAATGGTGGCAAAGAATTCTGTCTGGAGACTACATGGAATACTACAATGCCCAGTACGGAGAAAGGCTTAGAACTTGAAAATCGCATTGACCGGATCAGACGGAATGCTCGGCAGTGATATATGCAGCGTATTTTCGGATGTTGAACTCACGGCTTTTACTTTAAAGGACTTTGATATTACCGACCTTGACTCATCTGTTGCAGCAATAAGAAAAATCAAACCGGACTATTTAATTCACGCTGCGGCATACACAAACGTCGATGGAAGCGAACAGGCGTCTGACAACGCATTTCTCGTTAACGGCATCGGCACAAGAAATATAACCATGGCCTGCGAAGAAATCGGGTGCCCGGTAATTTACATAAGCTCTGACTATGTATTTGATGGCATAAAGAATGGACCCTATCACGAATGGGACATGCCGAACCCGGTAAATCAATACGGCCTGTCCAAACTCCTCGGCGAGAGGTTTGTGGCTTCCCTGACTAACAGGTTTTATATTGTAAGGACTTCATGGCTATTCGGCAAAAAAGGCAAAAACTTTGTAGACACAATCAGCAGACTGCTTGTAGAAAGAAATGAAATAGACGTTGTTACCGATCAGGTCGGATCACCCACCTATGCCCTTGATCTTGCAATAAAACTGAAAGAGCTCATCGGCAGGGGATATGGGACATACCATATAACCAATTCTTCCTATTGTTCATGGTACGAATTCGCAGTTGAAATCGCCAGGCTGAGATCAAGCAATACGAAAATCAGACAAACAACCTCCGATGTATTTAAACTCCCTGCCAGAAGACCCCCCTATTCCGTGCTTAATAACACCATGCTTAGGCTGGAGGGGATCAAGGAAGTCAGGCCTTGGCAAGAAGCATTGAAGGACTTCCTGGGTCAGTAGTCCCGTAGAAACATGTCAGGCAATCAGGGGTTCAGAATGCTGTATTAACCTGCAGTTCTTATTTCAATGAATCTCCACAAGCTCAATATCAAAGGTAAGGTCTTTTCCGGCAAGGGGATGGTTGGCATCCAGTAACACGGAGTCACCTTCAATCGATGTGATTACAGCAGTTACGATTTGACCCTCAGGACTTTTCAGGCTTAGCTGTAATCCCGCTACCGGCACAATATTGCCGGGGAATTGTGACTTGCTTATCTTTATGACAAGTTCTTCCCTGTGCGCCCCATATGCTTCGTTTGCGGTAATTTTCACAGTCTTTGTATCGCCGACATTCATGCCCGTCACGGCTTTCTCAAAACCGGGTATCATTTGCCCGTCCCCTATTGTAAATTCGAGAGGGTCACGCTCCCTTGAAGAATCAAATTCATTCCCGTCATCTAATGTTCCAGTATAATGTACCTTAACGGTGTTGCCGCTTTCGGCTGGTTTCATGTTAAATCCTCCCTATGTGTAAACTTCCTGTAACAGATTGACACAATAATAAATTTATAGTCAAGCAGGCAATGATACTCATTTCCGGGCGGCTAAATAATTCTGGTAGCTAAAACTTTGAGTAGATCGTTGTTTTGATACGGGATATTGGCGCTACGAACGGGGGATGCAACTCATTATATATCAGGCTGGTTTCATGGCAGGAAAATGCAATGATTTTAAAACGTCTTTTTAATAACCTTCGAATTCATAAATCTTTGTTAAGTTCCTCGTATAAATCCGGATGTTCTTCCATAATCACTTTTTCAATCTTTGCAATATCACCCAAGTAAGGGGTTCTTATGCCATGATAATCAACAGGGTCACCGATTTCTTTAAATATAAATCCGAATTTATTGAGTAAGATAACAATCCCTTTTGTCATTACAGCATACCAGTGAGTTATCTTCCTGCGCTTGCTCTCCCGGTATACAGCTTTATATAAATTAATTACTACCTCATGTCTCTTTCTCCGTTCACTATACGGCTCGCTTTGCCGCTTGGCGCCTTTATATTTATATTTATCATCGGCTCTCCTGATAAAAGACCTATTATTTGAATAATTTGATGAATAATTATAACTTCCGATACTCCTTCTTTCCTCATCCGGACCATATATATATTTATCTTCAGTTCGTCTCCTGTAGTCCCGGTGGATTACAAGCCGGGAGATTTCTGCGATTGAGTCACTGGACATCTCATCACGGTCTAAATTTAATTCACAATACTTTTCAGTCGGAAACCCTTCAGGAGAATGAAGGATTAAACTGATGGCCCCAACAGTCTTCTGCGCATCATCCTTAACTGCAAAGTGTAAGGCGTTATTATCATATACATCCGTTACAATTTCACCAGGATGGTTCTCCGGTTTCTCAAACCCCCACTCATAACAGTAAATTTTATACCGCAACCTGTAAATATCTTTCAGGTCTTTTTCATCAAAAACATGTTTAACCGTTAATGACATAACGCTTTCTTAATTAAAGTTTATATTGTAACGTATGATATTATTCTATCTATAGTTAAGTAAAGTTCGTATAATCTTCGAAAAGTTAATAAGAATTACGACAGCACATGAAGATATTTTGCTATCAATAAGACCGTTGATCTTTGCCTAAGTAACGATGTCATTAAATATTTATGTGACATGGCAAAATCTGCACACATGGTTACAGTGCCATCTCTTTTATTTCTATATTTCGGAAGAAAAATCATAAAACTTTAAACATGGTTACAAATCGTCCAAGCTATATTTAATTTCTTTTAATAATATCAAGTTATCTTATGAGATTAATGCCTGATGACTTGCATTGGGAGATTATCACATGCGCATATGAAACATGGCATAGAATTTGCGATCATTTAATTACTTGACAAATAGATAGTCATTTTTTTATAAATGTATGTCATCGGGGACATGGGAATGAAAATCGGGCATCACTAAGTTGTGCGCTCCTCTCTTCAATTCCCAAACGTATCAGTAAAGCAAAATTTTGCAGATTTACCTATAGGAAACGCACGTAATCTTTAAAGAGTCAGGCAAATCCGGATTGTTGCCGACTTGCAGACGGATACTTGCGACAATAGCGCTACGTCTTTTTTAGTAATTAAAAAAATTCAAAGAAAGGTGAAGAAAATGAAAATAATTACAGTCGTTGTCGTTACTATGTTACATCTTTTGGTTTTTACATCCTCTGTAAAATCAGCGTTGCATGACCGTGGAGAAGGACTCATATATGATGATGTCTTGGATATCACGTGGCTGCAGAATGCAAATTATATCGGTAGTACTACGACATGGAATGATGCCGTTACGTCGGTATATAATCTTGTTTTTCAGAACTACGATGACTGGAGGCTGCCGACTAGCGATCTTTCATGCAATGGCAATAATTGTCTAGGCAGTGAAATGGGGCATCTCTTTTATAATGAAGGGGTGACTTCAGCAACTCCAGGATTGTTTACCGATGTCAAACCTTCCATGTATTGGTCCGGGACTGAAGATGCCGGTGATTCCTTAAATGCCTGGCGGTTTAGCTTCAAATATGGCACCCAGGATATTAGTGCAAAGACATCCACTCGTTATGCATGGGCTGTGCGTGATGGTGATTCCGCTCCCCCCGTTGCTCCTGAACCGATAAGCTCTATACTTTTTATTTCAGGTGGGGCTACATTAGCTGCCAGAAGATTCAGGCGAAAGCAAAAGAATTAATTAGGTCCTGCTGAGAATAAACATATCTCAAGTCTGCTCCTTTATAGTTGGTCTATGAATTCAACCAAAAAAGGAGCAGGCTTGAGAGAAAACCTCGAAGAATAATACCCAAAAAAGCACCGTCTCTGAAACCCCATCCCGCATCGGCTTACAGTTGTTTTAGCAAAGGGATATCTGTATATGGATAAAACTGATTTCGGAGTTGATTTCTGTTATTATTATAGATACAAAATATAAAAGACATTAGGATATAGACATTATTTTGGGGCATAGAGGAAATAACACTTGCATTATCGTGGACTAAAGACAAATGATATCGTTATAGATAGTTGTCATCAACGGCAGCATTCAGGTTGTCATTATGTATGAACAACATTTTTCATTCAAGTGCAAACCATTTGAGTTATTACCCAATCCTGACTTTCTTTTCCAGAGCAGCACACATAAAAAAGCCATTACTTATCTCGAGTACGGATTAAAGGAGAAGGTAGGATTTATTCTTCTCACAGGAGAGATTGGCTCCGGCAAGACCACAATTATCCGGAACTTCATCAAAAATCTCAGCAGTTCCGTCAAGCTATCGAGAATTAATAATACAAAAGTCTCTTCCCAACAGCTTATATCAATGATAAACGAAGACTTCGGTCTGGATGTTGAAGGAAAGAGCAAAATCAAATTATTGAGCGAGCTGAATGAATTTCTTATAGATCAGTATGCAAAAAAATCCCAGCCGATATTACTTATTGATGAAGCACAAAATCTTTCCCCCAACTTATTGGAAGAGATCAGATTGCTTTCAAACCTTGAAACTGACAGGGCAAAACTTATTCAAATAATACTGGTGGGGCAACCTGAGATGAATAAAACTCTCATGCTTCCGGAAATGATGCAGTTACGTCAGCGTATTAACATAAATTATCACATCAGTCCGCTGACAATCGAGGAAACCATCAAATATATTACTCACCGCCTTACTATTGCGGGCAACACAAGTGTAATCAAGTTCCAGGGAGGCATGTCAGAACTTATTTACAGGTTTAGCAGAGGCATCCCCCGGCTTATCAATATCATATGCGATTTTGCTTTGTTAACGACCTTTGTGGAGGGCAAAAAAGAGGTAAGTTCAGAAATTGTCCGGGAAGTTGTAAAGGATCTTGAGTCACGCGTCTACTCACATATTTCTCAGGAAAATGATCTATCCGAAGAAGTCAAAAAAGCTGATGGCCGGGAATATCGGGTAGTGGCAGGGGACCTCGCGCTTAGAATTATCGAACTTGAGGAAGCTGTCAAGAAGAGTATTGAAGAAATTACTTCATTATCGGAGAAACTCGTACAGATGGAAGCAGAAGTATCGAGGATCAGGAATATTGACTTCAATAATCTATTGAATCGGGTTTCTATGCTTGAGGACAGGACGGCATCAAGTGAAGGGAAGGTATTTAATAGTCATGAAGGAGCAAGCGAAAAGTCTCTGGCCGAGCACACTGAGTCACTAAAAAAGATATTAAGCAATGTCAATGATAAATTGAAAAAAATATAAGCGGGAATATGGGTGAGATTCTCGAGTGAACTCAATGTCTGATATATTACATTTAATTCTGGGATATTAATTAACTTGCAGATAGCTGATATAGGTCTTACAAATGCAATTTGATTCCCGATATATTAAAAAAGATGCTGTATTATATTGAGACGCTCATGTCCTGTTTTATCCTAACTAATGTCGAGACAGCTAGTGAATAAATCTACTGAAGAACTAAATGATAAAATCGTCATAATCGGCGCTGGGCCGGCAGGGCTTACAGCTGCTTATCAGTTATGTAAATTGGGCAAAAAATCAATTGTTCTGGAAAAAGACCAATTGGTGGGCGGAATAGCAAAGACTATTAATTATAAAAATTATTTGTTTGATATCGGCGGCCATCGGTTTTTTACAAAGATAAATGAAGCCAGGCATATGTGGCAAGAAGTTCTTCAAGAGGACTTACTGCATCGTAAAAGGCTGTCACGGATTTACTACAATAAGAAGTACTTTTTTTATCCTATTCGTATCCTCAATGCGTTATCAGGACTTGGAATACGGAACAGCTCGATGATTATTTTAAGTTATATCCATGCGCACATATTCCCGTACAAAAATGAGGAGACATTCGAGCATTGGATTACAAACAGGTTCGGGAAACGGTTGTTCAATACTTTTTTTAAATCTTATACGGAGAAAGTGTGGGGTATACCATGCAATGAAATAAGGGCTGAATGGGCGGCACAGCGGATTAAAGGTCTTTCATTGCGAAGTGCTGTAAAAAATGCTCTCATGAAACCATATAAAAGAAGGGACGTGAATATTACCAAGACTCTGATCGATTCTTTTGATTATCCAAAATTGGGTCCCGGAATGATGTGGCAAAACGTGTCTAACATTATTCAGAAGAATGGCTCAATAGTCTGCTTAGGCAGCGAAGTCGAAACGATTATATGGAATAAAAAGAAGAACAGAATAGATTCTATAGAAGTGCGGGCCAATGGGCAAAAAACGCTTTTTTATGGAAACAACTTTATCAGCACCATGCCAATCAGAGAACTAATACAAAAAATGCAACCAGCTGTCCCCCGGGAAGTACTTCATGCCGCTAATAATCTTAACTACAGAGACTTTCTGACCGTTGCATTAATTGTTAATCAGCCTGACCTGTTCCCCGACAACTGGATATACATTCATGATCCTCTTGTCAAACTCGGGAGGGTCCAGAACTTTAAGAACTGGAGTCCTGATATGGTCGCTGACCGAAATAAATCTTGTCTGGGCCTGGAGTACTTTTGTTTCGAAGGGGATGAGCTTTGGAATATGCGGGACGAGGATTTAATAGAGCTGGGGAAAAGAGAATTAGAAGTCATAGGGCTCGTCAAATCGTCTGATATAGAGGACGGGAGTGTTGTCCGTATGCCCAAGGCATACCCGGCCTATGATTCGAAGTACCGTGAGATGCTCAATATTATTCGACAGTATTTAAAAGGGATCAGCAACCTCCAACTGATAGGTCGAAATGGATTACACAGATATAATAATCAAGACCACTCCATGTTGACCGCTATGCTTGCAGTTGAAAATATCCATGGGGCCGACCATGACTTATGGAGTGTAAACGAAGAAAAGGAATATCATGAAGATTGTAAGATCAGTTATTGATACATCCAACCATTAATGGTATTATCGAGCGCAGAAAAAAGCGTTAACGGTGGAGATATAATTCAGCAATGGGTTCATTCAATTACTAAAAAACTTCTAAATATATCTGATGTTCAGATTATATCGTCTTGCATGCCTCGTTTGAATATCCGCTTTCATTCCCTGCAGTGTCATAAGCTGTAGTGGCAAAACACCAGGTTCCAGAGGACAAGTTACTGATGACCGCACTTGATATATTCCCTACATTAATTGATTGCGTATAGTTATTTGAGGATGGACCATAATATATTTTATATCCGGCCAAGTCATTTAAATCAGTGCCGTCACTATTTGAGTCAGGTTTATCCCAGGCAAGAGTTATTGAGTTATCAACCAACGAAGGCCCATTTACTTCACTTACTCCGGAATCATTGCTTACATTTCCGCTGCTCACATTCCCTCCGGATCCACTCCCTCCGTTACCACATCCCGAGAGTGTTAAAAGAAGGGCAAACATTATTAAAAAGTGGGCCTTGAAAATGTTCTTTGCTTTAATTATCTTCACGATAATATGATAAAAAGTATTTAAATTGGAGGATGTGATACAGATTACGAAATTTGAATTTAATTAATTAGTAACTTCAATTCAATATTCCATAAACTGATCCACAATGTGATAAGATTGCGCGAAGAACATCCGTTGTTCTAAATAAAACGAATCAAGTCAGGATGTAAAAAGCACAATAATTTATCTCAATTCTAAAACCGAGAAATCGTTTGAGACAAATCAACTGCTACCGTTGCGTTTAGGAATCCTTATGCAGCCTGGGAATACGTGACAACACAATGCTATTGATGTGCAGGAGAGGGGGAATGGATATACATCGTTTTATTTTAAGAACAATCAAATGACAGCCGGAACGCATTATTATATTGTCTTACACATCTCATTTGAAAATTTACTTTCATTACCTGAAGCATCATAAGCGGTTACAGAAAAACACCATGTCCCTGAAGACAAATTGCTGATGGCAGCTTCTGTAAAATGTCCCACGTCTATGGACCGGATATAATTCATGGAAGACATTCCATAATATATTTTATATCCGGCAAGGTCATGTAAGTTTGATCCTCTTGCATCTGATACAGGCGCCTTCCATGACAGAGTTACAGAACCAGTATCAGTTTTTGTTTCCTCATTTGCGCTTTCTCTGCTTTGGACGCCGCATCCAAAAACACTTAATAAAAAAACAATAACAATATGAAACACAAATAATCTTCTAATTGAATGCACTAAAATATTTTCCCTCTTACTTCATCGTCTGTTCTTTAAAAAGCTGCAACTTATTATGCACATCTCAAGAAATAAATAAAGACTAAATAAAACATCCTCTACCTGGCATGCTAAGGACTTTTTATAATCAGCCTTCTTCAAAAATCGAAGAATTTTGCTGATAAATTGTATAATGCAATAGATAAAAATTTAAGCCTTTAACTTTATTGAAATACATGGCCTCTGTCATTCTCAAAGCTCAACGCGAAAAATCATTGCTCCGCCGTCATCCGTGGATATTTTCAGGCGCCATTGCAAAGATTCATGGGTCGCCTGGCCCCGGGGAAACTGTCGACATCCTTGCAGCAAACGGAACATGGCACGGAAGAGGCGCTTTTTCTCCCCATTCACAAATTACAGTCCGGGTCTGGACTTTTAGCAGGGAAGAAGAAGTCTCCCCTGCCCTGTTCCACTCCCGTCTGCAGCGAGCAGTGAGATCAAGACTTCCTCTTCTGGAAAAGTATGGCACTGATGCATGCCGCCTGGTCAACAGCGAATCAGACGGCATCCCAGGTCTCATC
>JACRQA010000165.1:0-2860 GCA_016222915.1 Nitrospirota bacterium
AAGCGCGAACGATCCTGTCTTGACTTCTCCTGCGCGTACGTACGTGGCAACGATGACTCCACTTGGTGAAATCCGGCTATCAAGTAATTTAAATCCAACTGGAATTGTGCCCTCGGCAAACAAGCGCTTGCCCCTGCCGAGCGTGATAGGGAATATCTTCAGCCGAAGCTCGTCAACCAGATCGTACTTCAGAAGCGTCTGAATGAGATTGCCGCTGCCGTGGACCTGTATTTCGGGCCCGTCCTGCTCCTTTAGTTTTTTAACTTCCTTCGCGACATCTCCCTTGATGAGTTCGGAGTTGCGCCAGTCGAGCTTTGTCAGCGTCTTTGAAGCTACATGTTTTTTCGCGTTATTGAGTCCGGCTGCAATGGGATCATCATTGCTCTGCACGTACGGCCAGTGAGCCGCGAATATCTCATACGTCTTTCTGCCAAGCAATAAATCAAAGGGCTTACTCATTTGTTCGTCCATTACTTTGCCAAGGAAGTCATCAAAGTATCCGGCGACCCAGCCGCCGTGTTTGAACCCGCCGGTGGGATCTTCTTCCGGCCCTCCCGGGGCCTGTATCACGCCGTCAAGCGTTATAAAGGACAGTACAATTAGTTTCCTCATTTTATCTTCCTTCCTTATCTGACCGCTTAAATATTTATTGTCAGTTTTCTTGCTTCCGCATGTTAATAATCACCAGTATAGCAGACAAATGCGTTCGGTCAAGCGGATGGTCAGTTGGCCCTATGACATTTATATTTGACACATACCTATGCATGTGATAATCAATATAGAAAGAAAGACCCGCGTACGAATGAGGGTGACTATTTTAAGTACACAAAAGAATAAAGGAGGAAACAAAAATGAGAAGAGAAACAAAAGTATTGATTAGATGTCTGCTGATTTCAGTATGCCTGCTGTGCATCACCGCCGGGGCGTCATACGGGGAAGGATACAAAGCACTCGATGGATTGAAGTCCGTTAAGGCGGTATTTGATTTCAGGGCAGGCAATCCGAAAGGCGCTGCCATGCAACTGGATATGATATACAAGATACTGCATGATAAAAGCATAACGACGGTCACGGAGAAACCGGAATTTGCAGTTGTCTTTATCGGGCCTTCCGTGAAGCTGATATCAAAAACCAGGGAGGGTTTTCCCCCGGAAGAACTAAAAAGCCTGGATGAGATTGCCGCTACAGTTTCCAGGATGGCAAAGGAAGGGGTCAGGCTGGAAATATGTTTAGCCGCTGCCAAGATTATGGGGGTGGACCCTTCATCGATATTGCCGGAGATTGCACGGGTAGAAAACGGCTGGATATCGCTGATAGGATATCAGGCCAAGGACTATTCTATAGTCCCTGCATATTGATGATGTCGATTACCTGAAGCGCACTCAGGCCACGTTGTGAAATTAAATGAGGCCCGAGCTGTTTTACACAGCGCGGGCCTTATTTTTTGTTTCGACTTCCTTTCTTTTAATATTACCATCTCCCTTCCACGATAAAACCAATTTAATATGAGGAAAATATGAATCACTGCCCCCGCCGTAGACTCTCATACGACGCAAACGTTCCAGCCGATTAATTTTACTAAACAGAATTGTCTGACACAATTGTTTCAAGTACTTCTAATATGTCGTTAAATATATTTCAGTCTCCTTTGTTTTCAACGTGTATTAAAGTGGCATGCTTTTCGCAATAAGAACAGAAACTACAGAAACTAACATTTTGATTAAAAGACTGAAAGGAGATTTCGAATGAGACAGATCGCTATTTATGGAAAAGGCGGCATCGGCAAATCAACAACAACCCAGAACCTGGTCGCGGCGCTGGCCGAGGCTGGACGTAAGTGCATGATCATAGGCTGCGACCCCAAGGCGGATTCTACCCGGCTTATCCTTAACCGGAAGGCCCAGAATACGGTGATGGACATGGCGCGTGAAAAAGGGACCGTGGAGGACCTTGATCTTGACGATGTTCTGCTGCGGGGGTTCAAGGACATCAAGTGCGCCGAGTCCGGCGGACCTGAGCCTGGCGTGGGCTGCGCCGGCCGCGGTGTTATCACGGCCATAAATTTTCTTGAAGAGAACGGTGCGTATGGCAATGACACGGAATTTGTTTTCTACGACGTTCTCGGTGACGTGGTCTGCGGAGGCTTTGCCATGCCGATCAGGGAAGGCAAGGCAAAGGAGATATACATCGTCACCTCAGGAGAGATGATGGCAATGTATGCTGCAAACAATATCTCCCGTGGTGTTCTCAAATACGCACAGAGCGGCGGAGTGCGGCTTGGCGGCCTTATCTGCAACAGCAGAAAGACGGACAAGGAGTTCGAACTCATCTCTGAGCTGGCAAGCAAGCTCGGCACTCAGATGATCCATTTCGTGCCGAGGGACAATGAGGTCCAGCGCGCTGAACTCAGGAGGAAGACCGTGATCGATTACGCTCCGAACCACCCGCAGGCTGACGAGTACCGTGAGCTGGCCCGGAAGATTGCGGACAATAAGAACTTCGTAATTCCCACCCCGATCACCATGGACGAACTGGAAAAGCTGCTGATGGATTACGGCATTATGGAGAGCGAAGAGGCGGCGGTATAAAGACTGGGATTAGGGGTTGGGGTTTGGGGATTGGAGAAGACAAAAACAGGCGGTCTTTACCAATCCCTAACCCCCAATCCCCGGCCCCCAATAAAAGGAGGAATGAATGAGCACAGCAATTAAAGATACACAAAAGATGATAGAAGAAGTCCTTGACGCTTATCCGGAAAAGGCGAGAAAGGACCGGGCTAAGCATCTGGCGGCAAACGACCCGTCGGGGCAGTGCAACTCCTGTCAGGTAAAGTCAAACATCAAATCCCGGCCAGGCGTCA
>JACRQA010000165.1:2894-9814 GCA_016222915.1 Nitrospirota bacterium
GAGAAAGGACCGGGCTAAGCATCTGGCGGCAAACGACCCGTCGGGGCAGTGCAACTCCTGTCAGGTAAAGTCAAACATCAAATCCCGGCCAGGCGTCATGACTGTACGCGGCTGCGCCTATGCAGGCGCCAAGGGCGTTGTCTGGGGACCGGTGAAAGACCAGATCACGATCAGCCACGGCCCGGTCGGATGCGGTCAGTACAGCTGGTGGTCGCGCCGCAACTACTATAACGGTCAGACCGGCATCGATACCTTCGGCACTATGCATATCACCACAGACTTCCAGGAAAAGAACATCGTATATGGCGGCGATAAGGGCCTTGACCTTGCACTGCATGAACTCAAGGGGCTCTTCCCGCTCGCAAACGGGATCGGCATACTTTCCGAATGTCCGGTAGGTCTTATCGGAGACGATATCGAGGCTGTGTCAAAGCGCGTGGAAAAGGAATTTAAATTCCCGATTGTCCCGGTGCGGTGCGAAGGCTTCAGAGGAGTCAGCCAGTCACTTGGCCACCATATCGCCAACGATACCATCAAGGATTATGTCCTTGGCAAGGGGAAGCTTGAAACGACGACCCCCTATGATGTTGCACTCATCGGTGACTATAACATCGGCGGCGACGCCTGGGCCTCGCGCAAAATTCTCGAAGAGATGGGCCTTCGCGTCATCTCGCAATACACGGGAGATGCTACGATAAACGAGATCGGTATTGCGACTAAAGCAAAGCTTAACCTCATTCATTGCTACCGGTCGATGAACTACATCTGTCGTCACATGGAAGAAGCGTACGGCATTCCATGGATGGAGTTTAATTTCTTCGGCCCGACGAAGACCTATGAAAGCATAAGGAAGATCGCGGCGAAATTCGACGAAACAATACAGCAGAAGGCTGAAGCGGTCATCGCAAAGTACAAGCCGGTCATGGACAAGGTCATTGAGCAGTACAGGACAAAGCTCGAAGGCAAGAAGGTGATGCTCTACGTCGGCGGTCTCCGCCCGCGCCACACTATCGGCGCTTACGAGGACCTGGGCATGGAAGTGGTTGCTTCGGGTTATGAGTTCGGCCACAGCGACGACTATAAGCGGACCTATCCTGAAATGAAGGAAGGGGCTGTGATCATGGATGACGCTACTTTATATGAACTGGAAGAGTTCACCCGCAGGCTGAAGCCGGACATGGTCGGATCGGGAATTAAGGAAAAGTATTCGTACCACAAACTCGGGGTGCCTTTCCGGCAGATGCATTCCTGGGACTACTCAGGGCCATACCACGGGTTTGACGGGTTCCCGGTATTTGCGAGGGACATGGACATGACAGTAAACAGTCCGACATGGGACCTTATAAGGAGGAAAAAATGAGTACGATAAAAACAAAGGACCACTGCGACCTGTTTCTTGAGCCGGAGTATCAGGCCCAGTTCGAGCGCAAAAAAGAATTCGAAAACCCATGGCCTGCAGAGAAGGTGAAAGAGGTCTCGGAGTGGACAAAGACTGTAGAGTACAAGGAACTTAATTTCGCCCGGCAGAACATCAAGATCAATCCTGCAAAGGCCTGTCAGCCTCTCGGCGCGGTCTTCTGCGCCTCAGGTTTTGAAGGCTCGATGCCCTTTGTGCAGGGCGCTCAGGGTTGTGTCGCCTATTTCAGAAGCCACCTGAGCAGGCATTTCAAGGAACCCTTTGCTGCGATTTCCACATCCATGACCGAGGATGCGGCTGTATTCGGCGGACTGAACAATATGCTCGAAGGCTTGGAGAATACCTATACCCTTTACAAGCCTAAGATGATCACGGTCTCTACGACCTGCATGGCAGAGGTGATCGGCGATGACCTGAACGCCTACATCAAGACAGCGAGGGAAAAAGGTGTAATACCCCAGGATCTGCCTGTGCCGTTTGCGCATACCCCGAGCTTTGTCGGGTCACATATCGTGGGCTATGACAATATGATGAAGGGCATTCTGAAGACACTCTCGGAAGGCAGAAAGGGCGAGTCAAATAATAAGGTAAACCTCATTATGGGCTTTGACACCTATACCGGCAATTATCATGAGATCAAGCGTCTTATGGCGATGATGGGAATAGATTACACGCTTCTGGCGGATGTGAGCGAGACCTTTGATTCGCCGAACACTGGTGAATACAAACTCTATCCCGGAGGCACGCCGCTCCCTGAGGCTATGGATGCAGTAAACGCAATCGGAACGGTCGCGCTGCAGAAGTACTCGACCGTAAAGACCATGGATTACATCCAGAAAGAATGGGGGCAGAAGGCGCTTTCGCTTTCTCCGATAGGAATAAGGAACACGGACAGTTTTTTTGAGGAGCTGGGCAAACTGACGGGTAAGACAATCCCGGCAGAGCTTGAGGCAGAGCGCGGCAGGGCAGTCGATGCGATGGTCGATTCTCACCCGTACGTTCATGGCAAACGCTTTGCGCTCATCGGCGATCCGGACATACTGCTCGGCATGATGAATATTATTATGGAAATGGGAGGCGAGCCCGTGCATGTCGTCTGCACCAACGGCGACAAGCACTTCGAGGCAGAAGCTAACGAACTGCTTGCGTCAAGCCCCTTCGGGGCCAATGGCACGGTATACATAGGCAAGGATATGTGGCATATGCGTTCTCTCCTGTTCACCGAGCCGGTCGATATCCTGATCGGGAATTCCTATGCGAAGTTTCTGACTCGCGATACCGGGACCCCGCTTATCAGGATGGGCTTCCCACTCTTTGACAGGCATCATCTGCACCGGTACCCGGTCATCGGTTATCAGGGGGCGTTGAACCTTGTAACCATGATTGTCAATAGCGTGCTGGACGAGATGGATAGAAAGACAATCGACACAACGAGCTTTGATGTAATCAGGTAAAAGAGATGATAACCAACATAGATAAACTTACAGAGCACGGCTGTTCCGGAGACAATAAGGACAAAGTCTGCCGTTCAAGGGGCGGGGAATCGTGCGCCTTTGACGGCGCGATGATTGTGCTCCAGCCGATAGCAGACGCGGCGCATATCGTCCACGGGCCAATCGCGTGCTGCGGTAACTCATGGGAAGGACGGGGCACGCTTTCATCAAAACACAATTTGCATAGAATGGGCTTTACCACTGACATGAATGAAATGGATATTGTATACGGCTCGGAAGAAAAGCTCTTTAAGTCCATTATACAGACAAGCCATTCCGTAAAACCAAAAGCGATCTTCGTCTATGCAACCTGCGTCAGCGGTCTTACCGGAGAGAACATAGAGTCTGTCTGTAAAAGGGCTGAGGAAAAGCTGGGCATCAGGGTCATTCCTGTAAATGCCCCGGGTTTTGTAGGCCCCAAAAATCTCGGAAACAGGATCGCCGGAGAGGTGTTGCTTGATTATGTGATAGGAACCGGGAAGCCCCCCTCCGGAAATCATAACTCCCCCTGTCCCCCTCTTATCTTAAGAGGGGGTGGCGAAGCCGGGGGCGTTACTCTTAAGGACGAATTTCAAGGCACAGTCAACCTCATCGGCGAATACAACATCGCAGGCGACTTGTGGTTTGTTGGGCCGTTATTAAAAGAAGCAGGCTTAAATATCCTGTCGAGGATCACAGGCGACTCTACTTTTGAAGAAATTACATACGCTCATCATGCAAAGCTGAACGTTGTTGTCTGCAGCCGCGCATTAGTAAACGTGGCAAAGGAAATGGATAGACGCTACGGCATTCCTTGTATTGAAGTTTCGTTTTTCGGAAAGACGGAGATGTCGAAGGCGCTGAGAAGGATAGGGGCAAGGGTCAGGGGGCAAGGGGCAAGGGAAGACATAGAGATACTTATCGCCAGAGAAGAAAAGCAGCTTGACGAAAGGCTGAAACCATACTCTCATCTCAAAGGCAAAAAGGCCGTTCTCTACACCGGCGGGGTGAAGAGCTGGTCCTTTATCTCAGCGCTGCTTGATCTGGGGATCGAGATAGTTGCTGTTGGAACAAAGAAGAGCACATTCGAGGACGAAGAGAAGATGAAAGATATCCTCGGAGAGGACGCGCCTCTTGTTGAAGATGTGACGCCTAAGAATCTCCTGAGACTACTGAAGGAGAGAAACGCCGACGTCCTTGTTGCCGGAGGAAGAAACCAGTATCTCGCCATAAAAGAAGGTTTCCCCTTTGTGGATGTAAACCAGGAACGTCACGTTGCGTATGCGGGATATGAAGGGCTGGTCAATTTCGCTGAACAGATAAGCAACAGCATGAAATTCTATAAAGGGGTTGGGGATTGGGGATTAGGGATTGGAGAAGACAAAAATAGTCAATCAGTTGCCTTTACTAACCCCCGCCCCCCAACCCCTAATCCCTGTCTTATCAATCCCCTGAAGCATTCTCAGTCAATGGGCGCAGCGATTGCACTGCAGGGCATAGACAGGGCGCTGCCGATAATTCACGGAGCGCAGGGATGTACCTTCCTTGGAAAGGTCCTGATAACCAAACACTTCAGGGAGCCGATAGCCCTTGCCGGCACAAAGCTCTTTACCGAAGATGTAGTGCTGGGGAGTGAGGAGAAGCTGATCAGCACTATAGACGACTTCATCAAAAAGAACACTCCCGATGTGATCGGAGTTCTGACCTCAGGGTTGTCGGAGGCCAAGGGGGATGATGTGGAAGGCGCTTTGAAGAGGGGCAAGGGTCAGGGGTCAAGGGTCAAGGTTATTCATGTCCATACACCTGATTATGAAGGCGGGCTGGAGACAGGGTATGTGAAGGCGGTGGAGGCGGTGTTGGGTGCTATTTTGACTTGCCCCTTGCCCCTTGCCTCTTGCCCCGAACATCAAATCAACGTCCTTGCAGGCTCGCATCTGACCCCTGCTGATTTTACGGAGTTGAGGGAAATCATAGAATCATTCGGCCTGAAGCCGATAATACTTCCCGACCTGTCCGCGCTTGACGGAAGCAGGCAGGGATTTTCCGCTCTCGCTGTCGGAGGCACAACAGTGGACGATATAGCAGCGATGTCGAAGTCCGCATTTACCCTTGCAATCGGCGCAAGCATGGAGCCACCGGCAAAGCTGTTAAATGAAAAGTTCGGCATTGAATATTCAGTAGCTGAAAGCCTGTCGGGGTTGAATGATACAGATATCTTTATGCGGATGCTTTCATTTCTGAGCGGCAATCCTTTGCCCGTCAAATATGAAAGGCAAAGGAAAATACTGATCGACGGGATGAGAGACGCCCATTTTTACCTGAGTGGTAAAAAAGTCTGTACAGCTTTGGAGCCGGACCTGTCGATACAGACTTCACGCTGGCTTAAAGAGATGGCGGTCGATGTTGAACTTGCAGTGGTTCCCGTTAACTCCGGAGCGGCAGCCATGATCAGCGCAATAAATATCGTTGCAGGAGACCTGCATTCGATCAATGGAGACTTCGACCTGTTGATCTCAAATTCCCATGCCGAAGACACGGCAGACAGACTCGGCGTGCCCCTATATCAAATGGGGTTCCCAGTTTATAAAGTCATGGGGTATACGTCAAGGACCACGATTGGATACAGGGGATCGCTGGCGATGATAAACGAGGCCGCCAACCTGCTTTTAAGGAGGCATGACCATGAGCAGACTTAAGAAAAAGATAAAACGATTGAAGCTGTTTTTTTCAGGGATTGTTTCAGATGTAAACCGGTACTGCGAAGACAGGTATATATTTTAAGGAGGGCCTATGAAAGTGGCATTTGCAACAACAGACAGTATAAATGTAGATGAGCATTTCGGCAGGTGCGGGACATTTGCCATCTATGATGTCACGGATGAAGGGTATCAGTTTATTGAAGTTAGAAAGTTTGCTGACGGCAGGGACAGTGCGGTCGAGGATTCAAAGGACGACAAGCTCTTGCATGAGGACTTGCTACAGAAGAAAGTGGACAGGCTGGATGACTGCAGGCTCATATACTTGATGGCAATCGGCGGCCCGTCAGCAGCCAGGCTTGCCAGAAAAGGGATCATGCCGGTCAAGATCAATAAGGTCGTATCTATCAAGGAATCCCTGACTCAGCTTGTGGACAAGCTGAAAACGTCGCCGCCGCCATGGCTTAAGAAGGTTATGAATAGCAAATAGCAGTCAGCTGGTGCTGACAATTTCAAACAAGCATTCGTAAGGGCGGGGTCACCCCGCCCCTACAATAAAAAGGAGGATTAAAAATGAAAATGATCAGAGCATTTATCAGGCCGGAAAAAGAACAGGAGGTAGTGCTGGCGCTTGAGGGGGCCGGATTTCCTTCGCTTACCAAGATGCCGGTGTTTGGCAGGGGGAAACAAAAAGGGCTTCAGGTGGGGCCGGTGCATTATGATGAGCTTCCCAAGACCCTCATTATGGCGGTTGTCGACACAGAGGATGTAGAGAAAGTAATCAACCTGATCACATCCAAGTCAAAGACAGGTTTTATAGGAGACGGGAAAATATTTGTAAGCCCGGTAGAGGCCACGTATACCGTAAGGACAGGGGAGATGGTGTTATGAAAGAGATTACCGCGATCATAAGGAGAGACAAGCTGCCTGAAACCAAAAAGGTCCTTGATGAACTGGGATATTCTTCCCTCACAATTCAGAGTGTGGATGGAAGAGGAAAACAAAAGGGCGCGATGTGCGCGGAGATGGATTCCGAAATGCCTGAGAGTTTCTGCACGACAGTTAAATTAAAGCCGACACCGTCCGCGTATGCGCTTGAACATACATTGCCGAAGGTCGCTCTCTATGTGCCGAAGAGGATGCTCACGATTGTTGTCCCTGATGATGTTGTCAGCAAGATTGTGAAGTCGATCATTAAGGTCAACCAGTCAGGCAAACGTGGAGACGGAAAGATATTTGTTTCACCCATTGAAGGCGCTGTGAGAGTAAGAACCGGTGAAATGAATGGGGAGGCGATTTCATAACCACTGTAGGGGCACGGCGCGCCGTGCCCCT
>JACRQA010000041.1 GCA_016222915.1 Nitrospirota bacterium
AGTTCATGCACAGACCTCTTACGCTCTGTGATGTCCGTTACGGACCCTATCCACTTGACTGCTGTGCGTTTGTCGAATTCAATTGGTTTGCCGCTTTCATACCAGAATAAATACGTTCCGTTCTTATGCCGGATGCGGTATTCCGCATGAAATTCCTTTCCGGACTTAAGGGCTTTCTGAACGGCTTCACTTAGATCATCCTTGTCCTCGGGATGGATATGCTCCATGTGGCCTGAAATCGTACGAGGGAATTCTCCGACTTCATAGCCGAGAATGCCATCTATATCTCCGAACCAGTGCAAGCTGTCGTTCCTGATGTCCCCTTCCCAAATGAGATCGGCTGTGCAGGTGGCGGCTGTCCGGAACCTCTTTTCACTCTCCTGGAATGCATTCTTTGCTAGATTAAGCTTATCGATCTGCTCGCGCAGATGTTCATTTGCTTTTTCCAGCTCCAGCGTCCTGTCCCTTACCCTCATTTCAAGCTCAGTATTGGTCCGAAAAAGAACGTCTTCATTTTTCCTGCGTTCGATTTCCGCTGCGGCCCGTGCCGCAAAGATTCTCAGTGTTGATTCAACAATAGAGACATTCTCAACACATCTCCTGTACATTACTGCGATAAGACCCAGTTTTTCACCTGATGAACCATAAAGAAGCTTACCGACATAGCCTTCAATATTCATCTCTGCCATTACACGGGCATGAGGGAACAAACTCCGGACCCCTGACGGACATGAGCAAATATTGTCTGCAAGAGCTCTTTCACAGGGAGTTCCAGCCAGATTTACTTCAATATTATCCAGGTATTTTCCATCTCTGATAAACGACAACGTTCTCACAAAAGCCGGTTTCCCCGGGACCACTTCCGCAATATAAGCACAATCGGCTTTGAGTATGTTATTCAGGTATTCAGTAAGAGATTGAAAAAACTTCTCGCCCACCTGACACGAGACACCCCTGGATATATTCAGCATGACTTCTTCAATCTTTTCTTTTATTCCTGGTTTCTATCGGAGGGATGGTTTTTTGCTGTATTAAATCGAACAACTCGATATACTTTGCTTCATCATAATGGATGTCAATATCAGCTATACTTAAAGTCAACAGTTCCTTTTCCGAATAGCCGAACATGCTGCAAGCCGCTTGATTCACAAAATGCAGTCTCGCCTCCCTGTCGGTCAACAGATAGGCCTCAGACGACTTATCACTTATAAACTTGAATTCCTTTAAGGGAAGCTTCGGCATATTAAAACAACTTTCGTGAGTCCCGCCTTATTCAACACGGACCAGGAAGTCTCCAGGCAGCCGGTCAATAAGTTCATCAAGGGCAAGCTTTAATAATTCCTCTGATTTTGTTTCTGCTGTAATGATCACCTTAAACTCCGGGTTTCCAAGGATGGGGTATGAACCAAAAGTAACTTCTTTATATTTTTCAACTACCCCGTTCAGGGTTTCTGCGATATTCGACTCATGACAATTCAGATACAACCGCTTAAGATGAAACACAGATGACCTGAACTTCTCCCTGATCATGGAAAATTTGCTTTGCATGTACTCGGGAATCCCGGGGAAAATAACTACGTTTCTAAAAGAAACCACCGGGAATCTCATATTTCCATGAAAATCAATGTCACTGCCATCAGGCACCTCGGTCATTTTCAATAAAGAACTGTTGACCTGGTCTTTAAACCTGGAATACAGAATTTGCCTGATCCCCTCATGAGTCACAAGATTTACCCCGAATCCTTTGGCTATGCCGGCCATCGTTACATCATCGTGAGTAGGGCCTACCCCTCCAGAGGTAAAAACATAATCATATCTTCCGGAAAACGCGGCGACTTCACTGCCTATGGTCTCAATATCATCGGGTATAACGGATATGCGTTGAACTTCCACCCCCAACGCCCTTAATTCACAGACAAGGTAATAGGAATTTATATCTTTTACTTTGCCGGTAAGTATTTCATTCCCTATAATAATGATCCCCGCTGTCCTTGTATTTTTCATTATGATACTTTATCAAAATTTATTTAATAATTCTTGGGCTTCCCCAGTCAGATATGACCGCCTGTCTTTCAAGTCACTTTGTTGAATGCAATATTATTTCCCGGAAATTCTTAAAAGTGAGCCATAAGTTGCTGTATATTTTGAATTAGCCTTTAATTGACAACCAACTCGTCGGCTATTCAAGTTATACCCGTAATACGCCGATAAATAAACAATTTTAATAATTACTCGGCAATAAATAATTTATACAGACATCGATGTTCAATATAGATAATTCACATAAACCAAGCCCTCTAGGGTCAAGTGTGAGAAAGAAACTGCTTATCACCGTTTTCCTTGTACTGGCCGTCAGCGGAATTATTATCAATTTAGTATTCCTTAATTTAATCCGCACAACTCTCCTATCTGAAGGTTTCGACACTAATCTCATTGACGATGTAATCAGACAGTTTACAGTTTTGGGTCCCGGCATTACTATCGCCGGGATACTGATCGTCTTATTTGTCGCCTTATATATTTCAGAAACGATTACACAGCCTATAAAAAAACTGACTGACGGTATGCTTGATATTGCCGGAGGAAAGTGGAACACACGTGTGACCATTTCCAGTAAGGACGAATTCGGGCAGTTAGCGGCAGGATTCAACTTCATGGTTGAACATATTGAAGATTCAATAGACAACCTCAAGGCTGCAAAGGAATACACTGATAATATTGTAATTTCCGTGCCCTCCATCCTGATCGTCCTAAGCGACCGTTTCAATGTACTCTCTACAAATATGGCGTTAAAGAATCTTAATGAACAATATCCCCAATTATCGCTGGACCAGTTTATTGCCCCTCTGAAAGACGATATCCGGAGAAACCTGGAGACCGGCTCAATCATTAAAAAAGAAATCGTCATAGTGCCGGAAGGCTCCGGGACCAGTCTGATTTTCTCTGCAACTATATCCCGGATAGGGAATAACGGATTAAAAGATGATGAAGAAACGCCACGCGTTCTCCTGACAATTACTGATATTACTGAGCGCAGGAAGATGAAGGAGATGGTCCTTCAATCCAGACAGGACTGGGAAGACACCTTCAACACAATCCCTGATATGATCACGATCCATGACAGGGACTATAATATTATCCTCGCTAATAAGGCGGCAAGGGAAACTCTGAATATCCCGCTCCTGGATTTCAAAAAGACCAATAAATGCTATGAATACTATCATGGCACGAAAAGCGTCCCCCGTGATTGCCCGAGTTGCGGATGTCTCAAAACAGAAGAGCCTGCCTCCTTTGAAATATATGAGCCGCATTTAAAGAAATATGTAGAAATCAGGTCTATACCCCGCTTTAACGGCGATCACAAACTGATCGGCCTTATTCATATAGTGAGAGACATATCCCTGCGCAAGAAAATTGAGGATGAACATAACAAGCTGCTCATCGCTATTACAAAGGCAAAGATGGAATGGGAAATGACTTTCGACAGCGCTATGGAATTTATCATATTGATTGATAATGAACTCAAAATAACAAGATGCAACAAAAGCTTTTCTGAATATGTGAATAAACCGGTCAACAATATTGTAGGGCATCATTGTTATGACTTTTTCCGTTGTCCGGCTACACAGGTTGAAGAGTGTAAAAATCGCATGACCTCCTCAAACGAACTGCCGGCCAAAAGCGAATTGGAAACTGAAACCGGACGCTGGCTGTATATAAGCCATCGTCCGATCCAGGATGATAAAGAAAAACTATTGAAATCGGTTATAATAGCCACGGATGTTACAGAGCTCAAAACTGCCCAGCAACGCATTAATGAATCAGAGAAGGAACTCAAGGTGAAAGTTGATGATCTAGAAAAGTTTTACGAAATGGCCATTGGCCGTGAATTAAGAATGAAGGAACTGAAAAAAGAAATAAAGAGACTGAACAGGCAGCTCGGTAATTATGAAGAAATCAATATTGGTTAACAATAAAACTGAGAACGAAGTTACCCTGGAAGAGTATACAAAAAACTGGCAGGTGCTGATTGATACCCTGCCCTATGCCACAATTCTTGTAGACACTGACTTCCACGTTGTTATGGCCAATAATGCGGCGCGCAGTCTGCTTCAATATCCCGGTAAATTGCAGAACGAAAAATGCTACCAATTGTTCCACAAGACTAATGCCCCCATAGAGAATTGTCCTGTAGAAAAAACACTTAGCAGCGGCAAAGACGGGCAGACCGAAATCTATGAACCAAGCCTCGGCAAACATCTGATAATAAATTCCGCTCCTGTTATCAGAGATGAAAACATAATAGGATTTATACATTCATTTTTAGATATAACCAAGCAAAGGGAAAACGAAATAAGCAGTAACGACCTGATCGACATATATGCCGGTTCAATAAATGAATTAAAGGCCAGACAAATCGGAGCGCAGAAGGGCCGGGACGCCTTTCTTAATATGCTGGAAGACATCAGTGAATCGTATAAGGAACTCGAAGACCTTTTCCTGAAACTCATACTGGTCATGGTCAACGCCCTTGACGCAAAAAGTCCATGGACAAAAGGGCATTCCGAAAGAGTGTCGATGTATGCGGAGCAGATAGCAAAACAGATGCTGATCGATGAAGATGAAATTAAGGACATCAAGCTTGCAGGCCTGCTTCACGATATCGGCAAGATAGGGACTTACGATTATCTTCTTGACAAGCCAGGGAAGCTCACAAAGGAAGAATTCGATATTGTTAAAAAGCATCCTGACCAGGGCGCAGATATACTTAAGGAGATAAAACAGTTACGGGACATTATCCCCTACATCAGATACCATCATGAAAAACTCGACGGCAACGGCTATCCCCATAAATTAAAGGGCCAAAAAATTCCACTCGGCGCAAAAATACTTCACGTAGCAGATTCATTTGATTCCATGACTTCAGACAGGCCCTACCGCCCGGCACCGGGTATGAAATATGCTCTGTCCGAGATGGAAAAATATAAAGGTACGCAGTTTGATCCCCGTGTAATAGAAGCTTTCTTGACTGTCCTGGAAAAGTCGGACAACTGGGACCCTAATTTATCTTCAAAATAACTTTTAGCGCACTTTTTAATGAAGCATGCTGAAAGGCCTTCAGTCCTTCTTCAATAGGATAAACATTGCTTATCAGCGGATACAGGTCTATTTGTCTAGACCTTATTGCCTTTATCGCAGGTTGGAATGGGCCGCATCGTGAGCCGATCAAACTTATCTCATTAATGACAAACTGGTTCATATCAATCTGGACCTTGTTCGCTATCGTTGTCTTAAGAACAATTCTCCCCCTGGGTTTTACAATCCGAAGGGCGGTCCGGATGCCGGAAGGAGAACCTGTACAATCAATGACAATATCAAACTCTCTCTCTCTAAATTCCGGGCTTAAACCGGTATTGATCCCTATCTCATCAAGGATGGAAAGCTTTTCCCTATGCCTGCCGATGGCGCTGAGTTTACACCCTGCAGATTCAATCACCTGGGCCACGAGAAGGCCCAGCTTCCCGTCACCCAGAACGCAGACCCTATCAGAAGATGAAATGCCGACCTGACCGATTATTTCATATGCGGCGGCCAGCGGCTCAACAAAAACCGCTTCTTCATCCGTAATGGAATTAGGTATCTTATGCAGGTTCCTGACAGGCAGCGTAACATATTCCGCAAACGCCCCATCCTTATTCAATATACCCAGGACCGAACGATCAGAGCAATGGTTCCGCATCTGATTACGGCAGCAGGCACACTTGCCGCAGCCCAGATTGATCTCGGCGACGACCCTTTTTCCCAGAAAACTCTTGTCGACACACTTCTCCACAACGCCAACAAATTCATGCCCGAGCACGCCTTTAAAACCCATATACCCTTTGGTAATTTCAATATCGGTATTACAGATCCCTGCATGAGTGGTCCTTATCAACGCCTCATCATGTTTCGGCCTGGGGACAGGGTAATCAGTCAGATACTGCAATTCATTATTATATACAAGCGCCCGCATAATTCATCTCTCTAAATATCGACCCATGAAAATTAGAAGGAGGAAATGGGAAGCAAGAAGAAATGCCGTTACCTCTCCCACTCCGCCCGCAGCAGTTTTGTGTCATCCGACCACTTATAAAAGACCCTTCCCTGATATGCCTTCTGGAGGCTTTTACCTATTCGCTGGGCAAGCTTCTCATTTGTCGTCGTTATCTCGATACCGCTCTTGATATCATTAATACTCATGATGCGTTCCAGGGGATTGAACCCTTTTGCCCTCTGTTCTTCATTTTTTATTAAATTCAATATTTCATTCCTATGCTCTGTAAGAAATTCCCCCTTGAGCTTAACAATCCCCCCCGGAAATTGGTCCTTCACTTTTCTGCATGCAGCGCAAACAACCTTGGTTATGTCTTTCCGGTCAACGGTCTTACTGTATAAATCCTCATCCAGGGACCATCTCTTGCTGATGAAGACCGCATGGCACTTTTTGCAAACTGCAGTACCGCTAATTAATTCTGACATGAGATAGGGATCGGCAGTATTGTCTATACTTTTTCTTTTTCTGAGGGCTTGAGGCTTTTTAACATCCATGAGAATTCCCTGATAATTATTTACTGCGATAAAATTAATAATTATCTTCTTTGCGGGCCACTTGCAAAGTCGTTCTGAACGAAGTGCTTGACTGATTAACAATCAAATGTATTACCCGATTTGCAATAATTATATCACAATACTGTGGCGGTAATTATATCGTTATATTTGTATTTTTACTTCTAATGCGGCAAAGACCCACGACTACCACATGCGTGTGCCTTAGGCTTCGATTATTCATAACTTTTTCAAACAGAGAAGGCATGGATACGGGTCAGTTAAAGGCCTGTGCTAAAGTTTATGAATGCAACTACCGAAATTAAGATTCAAATTCATTGTAAGCATAACAGGTTGCAGTGAAGAAAGGAGAATGCATGGCAAAGGCAAAGGCAAAACCGGCAGCGCCGGCCAAGAAGAAAAAGAAATAAGGTACATCAAAGACAACATGTATCTGACAAAAAGGGCTTGGAAATACCAAGCCCTTTTTGTTTGAAGTCCTGCGGAAATCAGGAACAGCCCGGTCTGCTGCCGATTATGTTTTCATAAATCTTGCTAAGGTACCGCAATGTAGGGGCATGGCGCGCCCTGCCCTACGTCCGTCAAGGCCGCTCGTCTTACATAAACAATTTAATAGGATTACGTGTTCAAAAAAATTGCTGTTTACATTATGGAATATGCTACTATTATCGGTAACAACTCTGCATATACATTGTCAGCAAATTATCAACGCAACTCATTAACAGGAGGGCAACATGAAAGAGACAAAAATCATTCTGTCCGATAAAGAGATACCACGGAAATGGTATAACATCATGGCTGACATGCCAAATCTTCCGAAGCCGCCCTTGCATCCCGGCACAAAACAACCTATAGGCCCGGATGATCTCTCGGCAATATTCCCGATGTCCCTGATCGAGCAGGAGGTGACCCGGGAGCGCTGGATTGATATACCCGAGGAAGTGCTTGACATATATTCCCTCTGGAGACCATCGCCGCTTTACAGAGCGCACAGGCTAGAAAAGGCACTGAATACTCCCGCGAAAATCTATTATAAATATGAAGGTGTCAGCCCTGCCGGAAGCCACAAACCGAATACCGCTATACCACAAGCGTATTACAACAAACAGGCAGGCATAAAAAGGATAGCCACCGAGACAGGGGCAGGTCAGTGGGGTTCATCAATGGCGCTTGCGGGAAATCTCTTCGGACTGGATGTCACCGTCTATATGGTCAAGGTCAGCTACGGCCAGAAACCGTACAGAAGGATCTCCATGGAGACATGGGGGGCCACGGTCCACGCGAGCCCATCTACTTTTACACAATCGGGGAGAAAGGCGCTTGAGGCAGACCCTGACAATCCCGGAAGTCTCGGCCTTGCCATCTCTGAGGCGGTAGAAGATGCGGCCACTCATAATGATACAAATTATGCATTGGGTTCCGTCCTGAACCATGTCTGCATGCATCAGACTGTCATTGGACTGGAGGCAAAAAAACAGTTTGAGCTTGTCAATGATTACCCGGACATTATTATCGGCTGCTGCGGCGGGGGAAGCAACCTCGCGGGTATCAGCTTCCCGTTTCTGCAGGACAAGATAAACGGCAGGGACCTGAGAGTCATTGCGGTTGAACCCTCGTCATGCCCGACCCTTACAAAAGGGGAATTCAGGTATGACTACGGTGACGTTGCAGGCCTCACCCCGTTTCTTATGATGTACACACTTGGCCACGATTTCATCCCCCCGGGAATTCATGCAGGCGGCCTGAGATACCATGCAGACTCTCCGCTCGTATGCCAGCTTTACCATGACGGATTGATGGAGGCAAAGGCCTATCATCAGATGGGTGTGTTTGAGGCCGCGTTACAGTTTGCTCGGACAGAAGCCATAATCCCTGCCCCGGAAACAGCGCATGCAATAAGAGGCGTAATCGACGAGGCGCTGTTATGCAAAGAAGAGGGAAAAAAGAAGACCATTCTCTTTAATCTCAGCGGTCATGGCTACCTGGATCTGCAGGCATATGCCGATTATATGGACGGGAAACTGAGTGACTATGAATATCCTGATGAAAAGATAAAGGAAGCGCTCTCAAGACTTCCCGTGTTTTAACACTGGATAATCAAAAACAGTATTCCTGATATAATTTAATATCAGGATAAAATCGGAAAGTCCATCAAGACCCGAAAGGAATGATCAATTAACAATATGGCATATGTAATCGCATTTGCAGGCAAGGGAGGCACAGGGAAAACCACGCTTGCCGCACTGACGGTCCGTTACCTTATCGAAAGGAAAAAGAAGGCGGTACTGGCTGTCGACGCAGACAGCAATTCCTGTCTTAATGAGGCACTAGGAGTTGAGATCCATGCGACAATCGGAAAACTGCGGGAAGAATCTCTGGCAACTGTGCGGAGCGGCGGTGAACGCCCCGGCGGGATGAGCATGGAACAGCTCTTTGATTATCAAGTGCAGCAATCGATCATTGAGGCAAAGGGATTCGACCTCATGGTCATGGGCAGACCTGAAGGACCGGGCTGTTACTGCGCCGCCAACAATATCATCAGAAAGTACACCGATATACTGGCTGAAAAATATCCGTATGTCGTCCTGGACAATGAAGCCGGCATGGAGCATCTGAGCAGAAGGACCACACACAAGGTCGACCTGTTGCTCGTTATAAGCGATCCGACAAAAAAAGGTGTTCAGACGGCAAGCAGGATCAACAGTCTGGTAGATGAACTAAAACTTGAGGTAGACAGGCGCAAGCTTATAATCAACAGGGTTTCCGACGAGAATTTTGAGAAAATAAAAAACAGCGGGATCGAGCTTCCTTTTACAGATACTTTCAGTATCCCGGCTGACGATAATATCTTTACCCTGGATATCGAGGGCAGACCCGTATTTGATCTTCCTTCCACTTCACCTGCAGTTGAGAAAGCTTTTGAAATCCTGGACTTCTGCAGCATTCCCTAATTAACTTAATACACACGAGGTAGGTTACTATGCCAAAAGCAGTTGCCTTATATTCCGGAGGACTGGACAGCACCTTAGCAATCCTTGTGATGCAGAGACACGGAGTGGATGTTACTGCCCTAACGTTTATGAACCACTTTGGTTGTGATATAAGCGATAAGTCTTCCTGTTCAAAGGACCCATTTGCCGCAGCCGTCAAATTCGGCTTTCAGGTAAAACTTGCGCACCTATCGGACAAGTTCCTGGAAATAGTAAAAAATCCAAAATACGGTCATGGAAAAAATATGAATCCCTGCATTGACTGCAGGGTGCTTATGTTAAAAGAGGCAAAAGAGTTCATGAAGCTCACCGGCGCCGATTTCCTCATCACCGGGGAAGTGGTCGGACAGAGACCGATGAGCCAGAGAAAAAACTCTTTCCCTATGATTGATAAGGCAGCAGACGTTAAAGGTCTCGTTGTAAGGCCCCTATGCGGAAAGATACTGCCTGCTACCATACCGGAGGAGACGGGTCTGATCAGCAGGGACATGCTCCATGATTTTAACGGGCGTTCGAGAAAGCCCCAGATGGCGCTTGCAGAAGAGTTGGGACTGACTGAATATCCTGCACCCGCTGGTGGGTGTCTGCTTACTGAACCCAATTATTCCCACAGACTCAGGGAATTGCTTGCCCACAA
>JACRQA010000030.1 GCA_016222915.1 Nitrospirota bacterium
TCAGCCTCTTCAACTCCCTTATACTCATTTTGATAATGTACCTTTCCGGCATGATCTCCTCCTTGCATAAGAGAACATCATACCTTCCTTTAGGACATTTCTACTTTGCTTATTTAGGACATTATCACTTTGGCGGGACAGGTGTTTTTCTAAGCTTTGATTCGGCACGAGTCAATCAAATAAGAGGAGAATGATTTGTGACTTGTCACAGGTTTGTGCCAGCCAATACTGTGTAAGTTACACTCTGCAATTCTTGGAAACCTAGTGTTTTCAATAAGTTAACAAGTGGTAAATATATTGCATTTATATAAATGGTTTTATCATCCAAGACAATTTTATTTAAGGGAGAAATCATGAAAAAAGTATTACTGGCCGGCTTGATGATTTTGTTGATTATTGGCCTTGCTAAAGCAAGCTTTGCTGTTCCGGGCTCGATTACATTAAATAGCGCAATAGAAAGTGGTGGCGATTATTCAAATGGTATTAATATTTGGTTTGAAGCAGGAACATATGATTTTTCTGTAGTCAGTGGCGGATGGAATGCCTGGAGTAATGTGTCGGGTTGCAGCAGTCAGGGAACTGATTGTTTGACGGGGTGGATGTGGAGTATGGATATTTATCAGCCAAGCACATCAACCAGTTTTAGACTGGGCAGTAAGATAGACAGATACGAGACTCAATCTCAAGCGCTTAGCGCACATGCAAGTGATCATCTGGTCCTGAACCAACCTACAGACGGTGATCTATGGTTTTATATAAAAGATGGAATTCCTGGAGACGGGAAATTGTTTGTATCAGACAATACCGGCTCAGTTACTGTCGCTGTTGCGCCGGAGCCAATGGGTACAATCTTGTTTGTTGTCGGCGGAGCCACATTTGGATTAAGGCGGTTTTTGAATAAAAGAAGAAGCGGTTAATTCTTAAGACTTGAGAGTTGTTCATTCATTGAAGGGTGTTGAATATGTATTTTCAGGTTAGATATTTATACATCCAGGTCAAGATGTTCATGTTCAGTCAAAATATCGCAGCTTTTATAGTTGTTTTTTGTCCTCGATAAATAATTTGCAGTATCTCGCCTGTCCACGCCTTCAATTAGTTCTTTTTATTGTTTACTCCTCTCTAAATCATGATTGAATTTATCACAAAAACTTATTAGTATTTAAGCAGGTAAATTATAATCATGGGACGCTGCTTGCGTATAGGAGCTATTATTTTTAACCAGAGGAGACCATGAACAAAGTCAGAAAGGTAGTCAGCGACGGACTCTTTGAGTGGATGAAGGACATACGAAGGTCCCTCCATCAATGGCCCGAACTTGGATTTAAAGAAGAAAAGACTTCTGAAGTGATATCCGCCTCCCTGAAAAAATTTGGGATAAAATACCAGGCAGGCATTGCCCGGACAGGAGTCGTCGGCAGGCTGATTACAAATGAAAAGGCCCCGACAGTGGCCCTGAGGGCTGATATGGACGCACTTCCCATTACTGAAGATACCGGCCTTTCCTTTGCTTCACAGAATCCCGGCGTGATGCATGCCTGCGGACATGACGGGCATGTGGCCCTAATTTTGGGCGCAGCCGCGCTGCTGAAAGAAAACCCGCCCGATGGCAATGTGGTTTTTATATTTCAGCCTGCGGAAGAAGGTGAGGGCGGCGCTAAGCCCATGATTGAACAGGGGGTGCTCGACGGCGTCGATGTCATCTTCGGAAGCCATATTGAAGGACATTACCAGGTGGGGGAGATTGGCATCAAGACCGGCGTCCATACATCGTATACCGATTATTTTGAGATAAGGGTCACAGGAAGAGGCGGGCATGCAGCCCGGCCCCACGAAGCCATTGACGCCGTCATCATATCAAGCCAGTTGATTACGAATCTGCAGACAATAATCTCGCGGGAGATAGACCCAGTTTATCCGGCGGTAATAACCATCGGGTATTTAAGGTCAGGATCGGTCTATAACGCTATTGCAGACAAAGCGGTTTTAAAAGGGACTGTAAGAACTACGGATGAAAAGGTAAGGGCGCAGATATCCGACAAGATCAGGCGGACCGCATCTTCACTGGCTGTCCTGAATGATGCGGAAATTAAAGTTATTTTCAAACCCGGATATCCGCCTGTTATCAATGAAGAAGCTGCCACTAAATTTGCGATAAGCGTTTCAGAAAAACTGGTCGGCAGGGAAAGAACCATTGCGATACCATTTCCCAGTCTCGGCGGAGAAGATTTTGCCTACTTTTTACAGAAGGTACCCGGATGCTTTGTGCGGTTCGGCGCCGCAAAGGAAGGCCATGAATTAATGTCGTCCCACAGCCCTAAATTTGATTTTGATGAAGAGGTCCTAAGGGTGGGGGCAGCCTACATGTCTGAGCTTACCAGGTACACTCTAAAGAAATTAAAAAAAGGTTGACTCATTATTTCTTTCACATAATTCTCGCTAATTGTACCGCTTAATATTTATTAACTAAGCAGATAAACATCGTTCAATCCACCCTTAAAAAACTAAAATCCACTAAGATTTATAAAGAATTTTTATAATCTCATTCTTCCTTGACAAATACCATACCTCATATTAATATTTATAGACTTTCTTTACCCCCAAACCATTTCCACATCAGGAGGTATGTATATGAAATTAGTTACTTTTGTGAGTGATTACAAGATGACTGTAGACACTCTCGACCGGTTGAAACCTGAAAAACTGGGCATCATCCTCGTGCAAAACGGAGTTTATCATGCTACTACAAAGGAAAACGGCAAGCCTTCTTCCATGCTGAATTACTCCGCTAATTATTATGTGCTTCAGGAGGACCTCGAAACCAGGGGACTATCCGCAGCGAATGTCATAGACAGCAAGGTCAAGGTCATCAAATTCGGTGATATTGTTGACTTAATGTTTAACGAATACGATAAAACTGCTTGGTTATAGGAGGATAATCAGATATGGGAAAACTAACAATAGGCTGTTTCGCATCACTTGTCGGTTCAACAAACCTGGACTTTGCTGTAAAGCTCTCAGCAGCAGCAATGGAAAAGGGACACAAAGTCGACCTCTGGGTCTCAGGCAACGGGACCATGATTTCAATAAAAGACCAGAGAGCGTTCAAGGACTATTCCTCTCTTGAAAAGCCCTTAAAGGAGCTGATGGCAAAGGGGCTCAATGTAACGGCCTGTGAAGCCTGCGCGGAATCAAGAGGTTATCACGCCGACCATACATTAGAAGGCGTTAAGAGATTCAGTATGGACTGGTACCTTGGAAGCGCTTTTGATGCTGACAGGTTACTTCACATAGGAGGAGAATAAATAATGGCTACTACAAAACTCGGATTCGTTGTTACGAGACCCGGATACAAGAGTGAAAACCCCAAACTGGCCCTGACGCACGCCATCGCTTCGCAGAGCGTTGAGATCTATCTTAAAGACGGAGACATAGTTACTGCGGACATTGCCTTTGTCGGAGACGGCGTCCTGAACTGCTTAAAAGACCAGAAGGCCGTGGAAAATTATGATCTCAACAGTACTGAATCGCACATAAAGATGTCCCTTCTACTTGACCTCAATGTACTCGTATGCAGGGAAGACCTCGATAGATTCGGACTGTCCGAAAAGGACATTGTAATCGACGCACCCGAATTTGGTGCGGAAGTAGAAGTCAAGGTAGTGCCTTACAGTGAAATATCGCAGATGATGGAAGAAATGAACCATCTGCTTTTCTTTTAAACAAATAAATAGAATAAATAATCCAGGAGGAAAAATGGCCGACTTAAGATCACAGGAACCAACACAGACACTCGATGTTCTGGGAAGGGTTTGCCCGTACCCACTAGTAATCACAAAAAAGACTATTGAGAAAGCCCCTAACGGGACATTGCTCAAGGTGCTTTGCGATGCCCCGGCATCTGCAGAGGACACAATCCCGAAGTATTGCGAAAAACAGGGATTCCCGATGAAGTTAATTAAACTTGAAGAAAAAGGCTACTGGGAAATCTGGATCAAAAAGCCTTAAGAGATTTTAAAGCAAGCTTATTAGTTCTGCAAGGACTAAAAAAAGGCGTTCCGAATCCGGAACGCCTTTTTAAATTCACAGTTTATTACGGTTACATTTCTCTTACTGTTATGGCGGTTTGTGGACATGATTCCACACAAGTTAAACAGTTGGCGCAGTCTGAAGCCTGGTAAGGATCAGATTTACCATCAGTAAGCTTGAAGACTTCTGACGGGCAAAGATTTACACACTCTTCACAACCGTCACATACACACTCTTCACAACCGTCACATTTTGTTGTATCAACCTGAACATCCATCATATCGTTTACTTCCTCCTCTCATTGATTTATTTTGATGACCGCTATCTGACTTTATATAGTAACCGACTTTTACCCCAAAGGATTTTATTTTAGCGTTGTTCCAGGAATGAAAGCCTGAATATTATAGTCAGATTGGTCTCTAAAACCTGCAATTATTTTACAGATCAACTGCGAATAGTGTCAACACTCTATATTGAAATTGGGTTTTTTTATAGTGGACGGGAAGAATGCACTGAATTGTTTGCTGATACAAATGAGGCAAATGCTATAATTGTTTTTTAATATTTTAAATTATCGGAGGTCCCCCGTGATTCAATATGCCGGCATTAATCATATCGCCCTGGCCACGAATGATATGGACGTGACTATAAGATTCTGGAGAGACCTGCTCGGGATGAGACTGGTTGCGGGACTTGGGGAGGGGAGAAGCAGACAGTACTTCTTTGAGATTGCAAAAAACTGTATGATATCATTCTTTGAATGGCCGGAAGTAGGACCACTGCCGGACAGGGACCCGGGCACTCCGGTAAAAGGCCCGTTCAGTTTTGATCATATTTGTATTGAATTATCGGGGCAAGAAGAGCTCTGGACTCTCAAGGACCGGCTCGAAGCGGCAGACATCTGGGTAACTGAGGTCATGGACAACGGCTTTATTCATTCGATATTTTCTACTGACCCCAATAATATCCAGCTTGAATTTTGCTATAAGGTAAAGGGTATGGATCTATCCGCGAATCCAAGGATGATAGATCCCGATCCGTCAGAGATTACACTTGAAGGCCCTGCTCCACAATTAAATAAATGGCCCCAGGTCAATACTCCCACCCCTTTGCAAGACAGGAAGATATATCCCGGAGTTCTGAAGAAATTAGCCGATGGGCACTCCTGATTTATATAACTTGTTAGATATAAGAATTTGGCAATAAGTCCCGGACATCTGGTATTCTATTTCAGCAATTCAATGGAGGCTTGACCTTGATAGCATCCCTTAAAGGCACTGTTCAGAGTAAAAAACCCGAAGGAGTAATCATAGAGGTAAGCGGTGTCGGTTACCGGGTGAGTGTCCCGCTTTGCAGTCTTGCTGATATACCTGAGACTGGTGAAAAGGTTTTCCTCCACACATATACTCATGTGAGGGAAGACGCGCTGCAGTTGTTCGGGTTTCTGTCTGAAGAAGAACGGAAGGTGTTTACTACCCTTCTGGGGATCAGCGGTATTGGTCCCAAGCTTGGGCTTGCCATCCTTTCCGGAATGCCGGTCCGGAGGTTCATTGAATCCGTGAACAATGAGGATGTTGCTTTGCTCTCGACTATTCCAGGCCTCGGCAAGAAGACAGCCTCGAGGCTGGTCCTGGAGCTGAAGGGGAAGCTGCCGTCTCTGGGACCGGGCGGAACACATGGTTCAAGGGAGCGCTCTGTTGCGGAGGATGCCATATCAGCCCTCGTCAATCTGGGATACAAGAAGCCATCCGCTGAAAGGGCAGTGGACAATGCAGTGAGAAGCGGGAAAGACGCCATTGAAGATATCATAAAGGAAGCATTAAAATATCTGACTGATTAATAAGTCCATGAAAGAAATTCCTGAGAGAAGCATTACTCCCGAAGAAATTACAGAGGATGTAAATTTTGAACAGAGTGTAAGACCCCGCTCTTTTGAAGAGTTTGTCGGCCAGGACAAGATCAAGGAAAATCTTAGAGTATATATACAAGCGGCGAGGCAAAGGGACGAGGCACTGGACCACGTCCTGTTTTGCGGGCCCCCCGGACTTGGGAAAACTACCCTTGCGCATATCATTGCCTCAGAGCTCGGATCGGCCATAAAAGTAACGTCAGGTCCTGTGCTTGAAAGACCAGGTGATCTGGCCGCCATACTCACGAACCTTGGCGAAAAGGACATACTCTTCATCGATGAAATACACAGGATGCCGAGGATCGCGGAAGAGATCCTTTACCCAGCGATGGAGGATTTTCAACTGGATATTATAATCGGACAGGGGCCGAGCGCGAGGTCATTGAAACTCAACCTGCCCAAATTCACCCTCATCGGCGCTACAACAAGGACCGGCCTTCTGACATCTCCTTTAAGAGACCGCTTCGGAATAATCAACCGGCTGGATTTCTACAAACCAGGTGACCTTGAAACGATCCTTCTTCGCTCCGCACGGATATTGAATTCCGAAATCATGAAAGAAGCGGCCTCTGAGATCGCCTCAAGATCGAGGGGCACGCCGAGAATTGCAAACAGACTGCTCAGGCGCACAAGGGACTTCGCACAGGTAAAAGGCACCGGCGTTATCGAGATGAGTATAACAAAAGAGGCCCTTAAGGCAATGGACGTTGACCGCATGGGCTTTGATGACATGGACAGAAAGCTCTTGCTCACCATAATCGAGAAATACAGCGGCGGACCCGTGGGACTCGAAACCCTCGCATCGTCAATCCGTGAAGAAAAAGACACTATAGAAGATGTATATGAACCCTACCTCTTGCAGCAAGGTTTTATTGACAGGACCCCGAGAGGCCGGGTAGCTACAAGTATTGCGTATGAGTATTTCGGGATAAAAAAGGATTCAGGATTATTTTAAATCTGCGGATCAATGTAAATGAACATACTCCTTCACATCTGCTGCAGTAATTGCGCCATTTACCCTGTCAGGTCATTACGGTCAGAAAAACACGCTCTTACAGGTTTCTGGTTTAATCCGAATATTCATCCTTATGAAGAGTATAATCTAAGGCTTGCTTCATTAAAACGACTTGCAGGCGAATGGAAGTTTGATGTGCATTATTCAGACAATTATTCGCCTGAAGAATATTTCCAACTGTTTAATATTTCAGATGAAGTAGTTATTGATTGTAACGGACCGACCGGCTTGAAAGCTCCCCAGTCTCCTGAACGCTGCAGGTCCTGTTATCAGCTTCGTCTTGAAAGGACCGCTGAACATGCTCAAAAGGAGGGCTTCGATGCCTTTTCAACGACATTGTTGATCAGCCCATATCAGGATTTTGAACAGATAGTGGCTACAGGAAAAGAGCTTGCTGACAAATACAATGTTCAGTTCCATTTGAGAGATTACAGGCCCTATTTCAGAGAAGCGATGGCGTATGCAAAAGAGTTGGGCCTGTACAGACAGAAATATTGCGGGTGTGTATTTAGCAGAGAGGAGAGAACGACAAGGAAAAAATCAAATATCAAAGTTCAAAGTTACAAATGAAAAAGATCAACTAGTTGTAATTTGGGATTTATAAAAAGTTATGACTGACCCGATACAACACATAGCAAAACTGTTAATTGTTTTTGGTATAATAATTATCGTGCTGGGGGCCTTGCTGCTCTTGTTCAGAAACAGCGGCATTCCCTTCTTAGGCAGGCTTCCCGGAGACATATTTATACAGAGGAAAAATATGTCATTTTATTTCCCGGTCGCAACAATTGCTGCTCTTGTTCAGAAACAGCGGCATTCCCTTCTTAGGCAGGCTTCCCGGAGACATATTTATACAGAGGAAAAATATGTCATTTTATTTCCCGGTCGCAACAAGTATTCTGCTGAGTATAATATTGACCCTTATTTTTTATTTTCTGGGCCGGAAATGAGATCCCCCCGTTAAAGCAATGAATACGGGGCATCAAAAGAAATGATTTATTCAATCAGGCATATCATTGTATCAATATTCACTTTATTTTTTGTCCTTTCACAACCTGTCGCTGCTGAAGATACTATCAGGGTTTTAATGCATGAAAGTCCGTATGATCCATTACCCTCCCCTGAAGCTTCAAAGATCGACAGCCTGAACGGTGAACTGTTCATCAACGGACATTTTTACTATGGCTCCCTTGAGGTCTTAAAGGACAAAAACGGTCTTTATGTTATCAATAATTTGCCGTTTGAAGAATACATTGAAGGTGTGGTAGCTGCGGAGATCGGCAGGGAATGGGAGACCGAGGCGCTGAAGGCCCAGGCGGTGATATCGAGGACCTATGCGACATTTTACAAAAGCTTTAATTCCGGCAACAGCTATCACATCACATCCAGCGCCCTTCACCAGTTGTATAAAGGCAAGAATGAAGACCCTTTGATTACCGATGCGGTAAAGGCGACTGCAGGAGAAATATTGACTTACCAAAACCAGCCTATTAGGTCCTTTTTTCATGCAACCTGCGGGGGCAAAACCGAGTTGCCGGAAGAGGTGTGGAAGGAAAGTTATCCATACCTTACCTCTGTGGACTGCTTTGGAAGAAACGCCCCGTACGATAACTGGCAGAGAAGGTTTTCATTGAAAGAAATTTCCGATGCTCTTGGAATCGGCAGCGTCAAGGAAATCAATATTTCCTCATTTACCGCCTCCGGCAGGGTCAAGACATTAATTATTACCTTGCAAGACACATCAGGCAATACAACGAGAGAGATTAATGCAACGGACCTCCGGAAACTACTGGGATTCAAAGAACTCCCGAGCACCCAGTTTTCCCTGGCAAAAACAGGCAATGTTATCATTTTTACCGGAAGCGGGTATGGACATGGTGTCGGGCTCAGTCAATGGGGTGCGCTTGAGATGGCAAGACAGGGGAAAAATTACCGTGAAATTCTCTCGCATTTTTATCCCGGAGCTACACTGAAAAATAGCGGAGAATTATCGTACCAGGAAATGGCGTTGAAAAAGTAAATATCTTTCAGCACAATATTAAAGTCAAAATTTCAAATTCCAAATCCCAAATTTCAAATAAATCTCAAAATACAATCAAAACGGGCAAGCCGGTAATAGCGCTTTTCGGTCATTTGGTGATTGGAATTTATTTGTTATTTGATGCGTGGAATTTGGAATTTGTTCCTGCTCATCTCTTTGGCTTTTATACTAAGCCCTGCATTAATGTTTGGATTGAATAGTTAAAAAATGAAACTCTCGGATTTCGAATACCACATACAGGAAAATCAGATAGCCCAGCATCCGCTGAAAGACAGGGACGCCTCCAGGTTGTTTGTTCTGGACAGGAA
>JACRQA010000181.1 GCA_016222915.1 Nitrospirota bacterium
GCCCCTCTTTCTTCAACAGCCTGTATGTATCTTCATATATCCGCTCACGCGGACCGATGGCAACAATTTCAATTACATGTCTGCCGTCTCTGTAGATAATCCTGAACTTGCCGATACGTAAGCTCCGCAGGCCTGCGAGTTCGTCTTTAAGCGCTTTGCCTTCGGCTGGATTTGACAGAATGGTCTTGAGGCCCGCCCTGATTTTCTTTTTAACTTCAGGATGAAGAGTGCGAATCAGATGGGCGATATCGTTGGGAATTTTCAGCTTGTTAGTTGAGTGCGCCATGGCCGGGAAAGTTTACTCGAACAGCTCATCCAGGGTATACAGTTTTGCCTTCTTTTCTTTCAGGGCTTTCAGTCCCTTTTTTATTTCGTTCATAAGAGACACATCCGACCGGACAGCAATGGTTTCTTTAAGGCTCTCAAACTCGTCAGGACTTATCAAAACCGCTGCAGGGGAACCATTCTTTGTAATGACAATCTCTTCGTCGGTTTTGGAAACCGCTTCGACAAGCCCGCTCAATTTCATCTTCGCCTCTGATAGCGATAAGGTTTTCATATATCAGCCCTCCATTTTAGTTGACCAGAATTAAGACTATGATGACATTATGTTGAGTGCTTGTCAATCACACTCTGAACTGCAAATCCACTACAATATCCTGCTGTCCAGATTAAACACCTGCCCGGTCATCCCTGATGTCCCGGAAAGATAGCAGATGAATTCGGCGACAGCTTCAGCGTTTGAAAATTCATCGAGAAGACTATCTCTAAGGGCTGTCTCTTTCGCCCTGGCACTCGAATCCTCTCCCATGTCGGTAAGCATGTACCCGGGAAGGACCGCATTGACCATTATATTATATTCTGCTAATTCCAAGGCTGCTGTCTTTGTTAAGCCGATGAGCCCGGCTTTTGACGCTGAATAGACGGACAGGCCTTCCTTGCCTTTAACACCGGCATAAGAAGAGATATTTATTATGTGTCCGGATTTTTGCTTCGTCATATAAGGACTGACGGCGCGGGTAAAATTAAAAGGGCCTTTCAGGTTTGTATTCATAATGCTGTCAAAGTCCTGCTCCGATGTCTTAAGCAGAAGGGCTTCCTTTGTAACGCCGGCATTGTTAACGAGCACATCGATCCTGCCCCATGCTTTTATGACGTCATCTACCAGCGTTTCGACTTCATGTTTAACTCTCACGTCAGCTTTAAGCGCAATCGATTCATCGATCATTGACGCGACTGCTTCAGCATCCGTCTTATTGTCTTTGTAATGAACAATGACCTTATGCCCCCTCTTCCCAAAGGCAAGCGCAACATCCTTGCCGAGACCTCTGGATGAGCCAGTGACCAAAGAGACCATTTATTTATTTGCCTTCAATACAGCCAATCTCTCTTTGGCCTTGTCAGTAAATTCGCTTTGAGGATGCTTCGTTATAATCTCTTCATATAATTGCACTGCATGCTCTTTGTTGTTTTGCAGTTCCTCGAACTTCGCTGTCTCGAACAGTTGAGATGCATTGTTTTCTGAACAGCCTGACAGAGCGGCAAAAGCGACTATCATTACAACTTGCGCTATTTTTCTCATAAAAACTCTCCATTCATCTACGATTTAATTTTAATACCTTCAGGACCAAATCAATCTCTTCATCCGTATGTCCGGCAGTTACTGTAAACCTTATCCTGCCTCTACCTTCAGGTACAGTCGGGGGTCGAATTGCGGGTACGAATATTTTATTTTTATAAAGATACCGGCCCAATCTCAGGGCACTCCTTGCATCACCTGCCAAAACCGGAATTATCGGGGTCTCTGAATCGAGTATATCAAAGCCCAAACTTTTCAGACCTTCATAAAGACGATTTCTATTCTTCCACAATTGCCGCCTGGACATGTTTGCCCTCTTATCAATAATATCTAATGCCTTGCAGCCTGCTGCGGCCACTGCCGGGGGGAGGGAGGTAGAATAAATAAAACTCCTTGCCCGGTTAATCAGCAGGTCGATCAAATCTTTACTGCCTGCAACAAAAGCGCCATAACATCCGGCAGCCTTGCTCAGCGTCCCCATCTGAATAATGTTATCAGCTTTAATGCCGAAATGCTCCAGCCCTCCCCTGCCAGTCTTTCCAAGCACGCCGGTCCCATGCGCATCATCGATCATCAACAATGCGTCATACTTCTCACATATCCATACTATGTCCTTTAAAGGGGCTATATCACCGTCCATACTGAAAACACTATCGGTTATTACCAGTCTTCGTCCAGTGGTTTTATTCCCGGGGGATTTTTTTAAAAGAGACTCCAGGTGGCTAACGTCTCTATGCCTGTAAATCTTCACAGCGGCCTTTGACAGTTTTATACCATCAACTATGCTCGCATGATTAAGCTCATCACTGAAGACCACAGCAGCATCTCCTGCGATGACAGGGATGGTTCCGGTATTGGCGGCATAGCCGGTATTGAACACGAGCGCGGCCTGTGTCTTTTTGAACCGGGCTATCCTCTCCTCAAGCTGCTTATGCGGAGTATACGTTCCGCTTAGCAATCTCGACGCGCCCGATCCAAGACCGTATCTTTTAAATGCGTCTATTGCAGCCTTGATAATATCCGGATGCCTTGAGAGATTGAGATAATCGTTTGAGGAAAAATTGATATATGTCTGTCCTTCTATGGATATCTTTGAGCCGTGAGATGATTCAATACAGGTGAGTTTTCTCAGTTGATACTTATTGCGGAGCGTCTCTAACTCTCCACTGAATTCCTTCCGGCTTCTGAATTCTGGCTTCTGAGTTCTGACTTTTTCAGACCCCTTCACGTTCGTCAGGGGCCCAGATGTACTTATGGATTTGCAGTTGAACTCTTACCGGGAGGTTATCTTGCAGCACCCATGTCACGAGGGCCTTCGGAGAGAGTTCTCCATAGGCGGGTGAAAAGAGGATGTTTTCAAACTTGTCAAAGAGTTTATGCTCGGCTATTACGCCCTTCGCCCAAATGTAATCGGACTCATCCATAAGCACAAACTTTATCTGGTCGGTCGGCTTTAAAAAGTCGAAGTTCTTCGGTCTCATCCTTTCGCTCATTCCGCTCTTGGGAGACTTGTAGTCCATGATGATGTTCAGCCTCTTGTCAAGACAGCCTATGCATATGGACCCGTTGGTTTCTACGAGGACGTTATATCCTTTATCAAGAAGGGTCTTTAATAATTTAGGAGTTTCCTCCTGGAGCAGAGGTTCTCCGCCGGTGAATTCAACACACTTGACGCCGTATTCATCGATCTTCCTGACTATCTCGTCATCGGAAATTTCTTTGCCGTCATAGTATGCGTAATTGGTGTCACAGTATGTGCATCTGAGATTACAGCCGGCGAGCCGGACAAAGGTGCAGGGCAGACCCGCGTATGTGGATTCACCCTGGATGCTTTTGAAAATTTCGTTAATCTTCAGCATGAGGAAATGCTAAATACATTATGTGATATCATCTTTATAAGATAGGTAATATCATAATGAAAAGCCTTGACAATTGCAAGGCGGCTAAAGGTATAATTCGCAATGATAAAGAAAATTTATCTCTTTCTCGCTGCCCTCCTTCTCCTTCCTTTCACCTCTGGATACTCGAAAGCCGAAATAATCGTGATCAATGTCGAAGGGATCGTCAATCCGGTCATGTCGGAGTTCATCACAAGGAGCATTGATGAGGCGGAAAAGGAAAAGGCTGAGGCGCTTGTGATCGAGCTCGATACTCCCGGCGGCCTCGATACCTCGATGCGTTCCATTGTCAAAAGAATAATCGCGAGTGAAGTCCCCGTTGTCGTATATGTTTCTCCAAGCGGAGCGAGGGCCGCCTCGGCCGGCGTCTTCATCACACTTGCCGCCCACGTCTCAGCCATGGCCCCGGGCACGAATATCGGCGCGGCGCATCCGGTAGAGGTCGGCGGGAAAATGGACAAAACCATGGAGGAAAAAGCCGTCAACGACGCCTCCGCCTATATAAAATCTCTGGCTGAGAAAAGGGGCAAGAATGCCGAGTGGGCGGAAAAAGCCGTCAGGGAGAGTGTCTCCGTAACGGAACAGGAGGCCCTTAAACTTAATGTCATAGACATTGTGGCGCCGGATGTTAAAACACTTCTGGAAACTATCGATCAAAGGGAAGTCGAGAGCTCCACCGGCAAGCAGACCATTCAGACAAAGGGGATAAAAACCCGCTACAAAGAAATGGGCCTCAGGCACAAGATACTCGACATCATAAGCGATCCCAATATAGCCTATCTGCTTATGCTGCTCGGCTTTTACGGCCTCTTCTTCGAACTGACAAACCCCGGAGTGGTTTTACCAGGGGTGCTTGGCGCCTTGTCATTGATACTGGCTTTATATTCCTTTCAGACGCTGCCCGTCAATTACGCGGGACTTCTTTTGATCTTCCTTGCCATAGTGTTATTCATTCTTGAGATCAAGGTCACTTCATACGGCATGCTGACTATCGGCGGCCTTGTTTCAATGACCATAGGATCAATTATGCTCTTTGATTCTCCGCTGCCATTTTTTCAATTGTCGCTAAAGGTCATCCTCCCGGCCGTCATGATCACCACTCTATTCTTCAGCCTTACAGTATATCTCGCTGTAAAGGCATATAAACGAAAACCCGTGACCGGGGCCGAGGGCCTTATCGGGCTTGATGGAACGGCAAGAACTGACGTTTATCATGAAGGACAAGTTTTCGTCCACGGCGAAATCTGGCAGTCGTGGAGCGATCAACCTGTCAAGGCCGGAGAGAAAATTATTGTTGAAAAAGTTGAAAACCTAAAATTAAAAGTCAGAAAAGCAATATAAACTTTTATACACAGGAGGGACAAAATGTACCAGTTCGGTTTCCCGGGATTAATATTCGCAATTCTGTTGATTGTGTATTTCGTGACGAGCGCAATCAAGATCCTTCGTGAATATGAAAGGGGAGTGGTTTTCAGGCTCGGCAGGCTCGTGCCGATTAAAGGGCCCGGGCTGGTAATTATCTGGCCTGTTATCGATAAGCTTGTAAAAGTGGACCTCAGGACCGTCACCTTTGACGTGCCTGCCCAGGACATAATCACGAAAGACAATATCTCGGTCAAGGTCAACGCCGTTGTTTATTTCAGGGTCATTGACCCCTCAAAGGCCATTACGGCGGTTGAAGATTTTCATTATGCAACGTCACAGATTTCGCAGACAACATTGAGAAGCGTCCTTGGACAGAGCTCGCTTGACGAGCTCCTTGCCAAAAGGGATGAATTAAATGCAGAGCTCCAAAAAATCATCGATGAGCAGACAGAGCCCTGGGGAATCAAAGTCTCAACTGTAGAAGTCAAAAATGTCGATCTCCCGCAAGAGATGCTTAGGGCCATCGCAAAGCAGGCAGAGGCGGAACGTGAGAGAAGGGCAAAAGTCATTCACGCTGAAGGTGAATTCCAGGCGGCCCAAAAGCTGGCAGACGCGGCGCAAATAATAGCAACTCAGCCGGGAGCGCTGCAGTTGAGGTTTCTCCAGACCCTTACGGAAGTGGCAGCAGAAAAAAATTCAACGACGATTTTCCCATTACCCATAGATCTCATAGAGCCGTTTTTGAAAAAATTAAAAAAAGATGCGGACTAAATTTTAATATAATTATCGATGCTCGTTGTATGATATAAAGTAGTTTGTCGTATCATATAGTCTGATCTGCGCAATTTTGAAATTACATACTAACTACCCTCTTGCGACAACTGTTAATAACGTAATGAGACAATAATGATTCATGAGAGAAAAAAGAGAAGCCCACTGATTAAAACCATCGATCAGGCCAAGCGCTTGATTAAGATCGTGATCGGTTTTACTGTTCTCTTGGTCGGATGCATCATGCTGGTGACCCCTGGCCCCGGCATAGCTGCTATTGTCGGGGGACTTGCTATTCTGGGCACTGAATTTGTGTGGGCCAAAAGACTGATGAACCGCTTCAAGGACGGTGCAAATCATCTGAAGAATTCTGTTATGAACAATTCAAAAAATAAATCTAAATGATAAATATGTGCCCGGCAATTAGGTTCTGTGCAGTTTGAAAGTATACGTCTATTACGCGCTGATATCCATGTCCCCTATCAACAGACTCGGCGATCCGGTGCTGCCGTAAAACCGGAGGTCTGATCCAACCGCTTCCACTTTATTAAACATGCCGAGTATATTCCCCGACATAACAGCCTCCTTGACCGGATATACCGTTTCTCCATTTTCAATCCACAGCCCCGATATGCCGATGGAGAAATCACCGGAGATAGGGTTTGCGGTATGCACTCCCATTGCGCCGAGGACCAATATTCCCCGGGAAAGCGACTTTATTAATCCGTCTTCCTCTGGGTCTCTTTTACCTGACCCCTGCACCTTGCCCCTTGCCCCCTGGTTTTCTGCCGGTTTGATAAACATATTTGTTACACCAACTCCCGGCAGGCCCTTAAACCCTCGTACCGCATTGCCTGTAGAAGAGACACCGTCTTTTCTTGCCGTATATGTATTATAAAGGTACCCGTTGAGAACGCCTTTGGACACCAAAATCTTATTGAGCGTGGGGACCCCTTCATCATCAACCGGTCTTGTCCCGGTCCCCCAGGCCATGGTCCCATCATCGACAATATCCACCAAGTCGCTTATAATTTTCTGTCCTACCTTCCCCGTAAGGAATGACCGCTGTTTCTGGACTGCTTCGGATGACAAAGAAGCGCTAAGAATTTCGAGGAAATCAACAGCAACCGCCGTACTGAGGATTACCGGCGCCCTGACCGCAGAGATTCTCCTTGCGCCAAGAAGTTCTATCGCCCTTTTGGACGCCTCATTTCCAACTGCTTCTATATCAACATCGCTTCTTCTCCTGCTGCCTGCATAATCCCATCCCATCTGATTGTCACCGCCGGTGTCCTGCGCAAGTGCAGACACATGTGCTGAATAATAACTGCTTCTATATGAGACATTAATCCCATTGGAGTTTATGATTGCAGTGCTTCCCACGCCCAGGCTGACCTCGGCCTTTCTTACCTTCTTTATTCTTTCATCGAAAGCCAGGGAGCTTTTTTCCAGCAGTATCGCATCCCTTATAATGTCTTCGTCTTTCAATGTTTCAATTTGCTTATCAAATATCGATACCTCTCCTGAAGTCATACACTCCGGGATACAGGAAAATTCATCCTCATGTGTCCATTCCGCTCCCTCAATGGCCTCATCTATTATTTTGGAGATACCTTCATGACTTGTTGTAAAGGAGAACCCGGTTTTTTGTTTCTTTATGACACGCAAGGCGACACCAAAGTCAAGAGACGCCTTCAGGGCTTCCACTTTCCCGCCTTTCACTTCTACTGAAAGGCCTCTGGCGTTTTTTACAAAAACCTCCGCTGCATCACATCCTCTGTTAATGGCTTTTCGTATTATTTCGTCTCCGGACACTTCCTTCATTATCGCCTCCTTGTAAATCATCAAAACACCTGTCAGCACGTCGTTATTCAAGTATTATACCCGAATACCGATATATTAGATGCTGAGCAACCCGAATATTTTAATGATCATTGGCCGGCTCAATGTCGGTATAAAAAGATATGAAACGTATTACTCAGCTATATGAAACACAATACACAATGTTTAACCAATTCAACATTAACACATTAATTAATATAGGATCAGAGTTAGGCACCTCATTTGCAATTAAAGTGAATCAGAAATGCTTGAGAACTATATCATAAGAAGCAAAAAGGGCTATTCACTTGTTGAGCTGCTCATTGTCATGGCCATGGTAGGTATCCTTGCCGTAATCAGCGCGCCGCGATATTCGGATTTTATCGCCAGAGGCAATGTCAGAAAGGCTGCAAATGATTTACTACAGAATGCGAGGCTCACAAGCACGATGGCGATCAAGGAGAACCGGAATTATGTGATCGCCTTTGATACCGCAACTAACAGCTACAGCATAGGATTTGATACGAACGGAGACGGAGTTCCTGAAGGATATGGTGTAGGCTCCGAAATTGATTCGGACGGTGACACCATTCTTGACGCAGCAGCAGTAAGAGTAGTTGATTTGCAGACCGTATATGGAAGCAATATCTCATTCGGCACTACGGCAACAAATGTGCCGGGTGCCCGTGAAGATTGTCCGGCATGCATCATTAATACCACACCGGTCAATTTCGGAGGAGGTATAGTTAGAGAAATTTTTCTTCCCGACGGATCGTTTGCATCCACAGGTTTTGTAATCATAAACCATTCCTCCAAAAGGTATTCCTATATTGTAGGTTTCCCAAGTTTGTCGGGGAAGCTGGACCTCTGGGTGTGGGATGGGGACATTGATAATCCAAGTCCGTCAGGCTCTAATGAATGCACTAATCCGCCTATTAAACAGTGCGGATGGACGGAGATAAGATGACAAAAGATATCACGGAACTTAATGGATGTCCACAGAATAACAACGGCTTTACATTGGTTGAAGTAATGATTGCCATGACAGTATTGCTTGTTGGAATGCTCGGAGTATTGTCAATGCAATATTATGCAATTGTCGGCAACGCCTCCAGCAGGGAAGTGCGAACGGCCACGAACCTTTCCGCAGAGATAATCGAACAGCTCAAATCAACCCCCTATGACAACCTGGCCCTGACCCCGCCTGCCACTCCTTCAGCAGCTACTGTAACCGGTGGAGTTAATTTTACAAGGAGATCTTGGGTCGTTTCGGACTGCATAGCGATGAACATTGACGCTGATGATAATACCTGTGGCGCCGGTCTCATGCCATCATGCACAGAAGATCCTGATACAACCATGCTTGTGCCGGTATCGGCAGTCCGCGTAAGGACATGCTGGACCGATAAAGACGGTCTGCAGCACTTCGTGACACTTGATTCAATAAGGTGGGATGAAAATGGAACTCTATAAAAACGCCCAGGGATACACAATCGGGGAATTGATGGTTGCCATTGTGGTCGGAACTCTGCTGATTGCGGCCTCTGCCGCAACGTACATTGCTCAAAACCGTTCATATACAACGCAGGAAAGCGTATCAGAAATAAATACCCAGTCAAAGATAGCGCATGACATGATCAGCAATGATATAAAAACCGCAGGCTTTGGAGTGCCGGATGATTTGGCCGCAGACCCGATAGCCGGCTATTCCACCGTTATGAACCCGCTGGACAGCAGTACAGGACCGGATGCAGTGACCATTATAGGGAGTTATCGGAGGATCGGATCATTCTGGCCTGCCGGAACAGGTCCGACATCAGGGCTTCCCTGTCCGGCCGGAAGTCCGACTAAAATACAAATGAATACAACCCAGGTCAGCATCACCCTTTCAGGCACAGTAGGCGCAAATGATAGTGACAGACGTTTTCTGAGTTTTGACGGAGTTGATTATGCCGAGGTCAAAACCTGTACTGTATCCGGCGATGAGAATAATTGTTCCGGGACTATAACGCTGGACCGTCCTCTGACAGCTTCTTACCCGCTTAGAGACACTAATGGTGACAGTTTCTGCGATGAAGGCAGACCGGTTTACCTGGTGGAAGATGTCACCTACTGCGTGGGCGGAACAAGCGGGTCAACGCTGCTCAGAATCAGAGGGAATGCAAATGTGGCAGCATGTTCCGGGACCGCCACTTCCCAGATTGACCCCATAGCCGAAAACATAGAAGACCTCCAGCTTGCATATGCACGTGATACTCTTAACAGTGACGGCATGGTTGACACTGCATTTCAAGATGCTCCTGCTGTACCTAGCGCTACCTTTAATTCAGCAATACAAGCCGTTCGGGTCAGCGTGCTTGCAAGGGCCGACAAACCGGACAGCGATTATGCCGGTCAGGGGAACCCGCCGGCAACAATAGAAAACCGCAACCATGGTGAGACAAACGACGATTTCAGACGGAGATGGTGGCAAAAAACAGTCACAGTCAGGAACCGCTGGGGGAGATAATATGATGAGAAGAGACAACGATGGCTATATTCTGGTTACTGCTTTACTTATGCTGCTCGTGCTAACGGTCATCGGTTTGGCAGCCATCAGTACCAGCACCCTTGAAAACCTTCTGTCAGGAAACTTTAGACTGAGGGAAAGCAACCTCGCGATATCAGACGGCTGCAGTGAATTAAGTCTGATTGCAATTGACAGGGCAGTAAGGAATGGATCTTTTAGAGGTTTCTCCAATATCGTCACTGACTCGAACTTGTTCGAGGAATTAAGGGCAGGGTCTTTTGACCCTGATTTAATGTCCGCAGCTGAAGCCGATATCACCTGCAATGACGGTCAGGGTGGAATTACAACCTCGGTTGTGGACATCGATGTGATGTACCCCAAATGGATAGGCGGCTCTGCCATTGAATTCGCGTCAGGGTATGAAGGACTGGGCAAAGGCGGAGGGTCCAGTTATGCCACTTATTTCAGGGTAAACTCGGCAGGCACCGGCTCTTTGAATTCCGAATCAACTGTAGGAGCTATATTCAGATATGTGCCTTAAGCGGGAAATATAACCATGACAACCATACTCGCGAACATAACGTTAATCGATAACTGCAAGCAGGATATATTAAAAGCCAGTCCATCTGCACACCGGAGGTGTTAACATGAGAAGCAAATATATATATTTATTCTTAATCAGTTTAATCGTAGTTTCCATCTATGCTCCTCATCAAGCCGTCGCCCAGGACATGGACGATTATACCGCTTATCCTCCTTTTATATCCCCTGGCATAGACCCAAACCTGCTTCTCATAATCGACAATTCAGCCAGTATGTACGATCTGGCATATATCGATGAAGGATCTGCTACAAGAGAATCAAGTTACTGCTACGACCAGACTTACAAAAACACAACTACATATGCGGGATATTTTGTAAAAGACAGCATCTATGCATATAACTTTACAACTAACCGTTTTGAAACAGGTGCGTTCCCGGCATCGTGCTCCCACAGTATTTTAGGTGTGCTATGCGTCAACATTACCGGCAGCACTGCAACTGCGTTCGTGGCAACAGGGAATTACCTGAACTGGCTGACTTCTTCAAAATTTGACGTTCAAAAGCAGATACTCACAGGCGGCAAATATGATACGTCCTCAAGTGAGTACATTGCCGAATCAAGGGGGTGTGTTGGAAGGCGATTCATCAAGGAAGCCCTCACTGCTGATTATGTTGAGGGCGGTACAAATACGTCATTGGGCATAACTTTTGGCGTCTCAGGTCCTGATAACCCATACAATCCTACAGGTGTTTCCATCGGAGGGCAGACGCATATTGACATATTTCAGGGTAACTATGATGAAGGCACATGCCAAGCTGCGATTGATTTATTTTCTGATCCGAGCGCACATAAGCAGGATATAATAGATGCAATAGATGACTGTCTGGACAATGCTGCAACGAACCAGAAACAGTGTCAATTCGACACCCGTGATCCCAAGCC
>JACRQA010000182.1 GCA_016222915.1 Nitrospirota bacterium
CCCCCGAATCAAAAATATCTTTTGCTGGATTACTTCGATAGGTATAATTTCATTCATAAGCCCCCCCTTCATGTTGGAATTGTGGAATTACTATAGCCCGTGTCCCCGTAATGACGGATGATTATAACATATGCAGAACCGGTCCAGCCGCTTGAGAAGTTTAAGTGTTCAAGCAGCTCAAGCAGTTGAAACTTTTATTTTGAATGGATTTGATCCGTTAAACAATCACCTTGGGGATCCCCGCATCGTGCAGCCTACTTCCTTTCATAAACCGTAATAAACCGCCCCCCCGTTGCATGACCAGTTACAAAATATTTCCCATCAGGACTGAATGCAGCACAGCTTAGGCCGCAATCGCCTTCGATGGCCTTGATCTGCTTGGCCGCTTCAACGTCCCAGAAAATTATTTTGCACCCGCCCTGGGGAACCGGGATTCCGAAGGGCATGTTCCCGATGCAATCACCCGAGGCCAGAATATTGCTGCCGGGGACAAATGACATAGTGCAAATACTCTGAGCATGTCCGGCAAGAGTGTCGATATAATTTCCGGTTTTTGCATCCCAGATAGTCATGGTGTTGTCATGGCTGCCTGATAAAAGGTATTTGTCGCCTGCGCTGTAACTTATCGCTTCAACATTGTTTGAGTGGCTTTTCAGTATATTTATTTTTTCCCGGAAACAGCGTCCCAGATGATAACCGCATTATCCGTGCCGCCCGATGCGAGTCTTGATCCATCGGGGCTATAACCGACAGCTTTAACATCTCCATTATGGCCCTTTAATTTTTGATGCGGCTTATTGCTCTTGATGTCCCACAATAGTACTTCGATGTTATCACGGGCTATTGCTAAAACACTGCCGTCCCCATTGAAAGATAAAGAATTGACGTCATCAGACGCTTTAATTGATAAAGTTTTCCCCCAGGTTGATGTGTCCCACAGATGCACCTTTTTATCATCATACCCCGCCGCAAGATATTTACCGTCACGGCTAAATGCCAGCGCCCTGACTTCTTCATCTTTTTCTTCCAGTGTTTTAATTTGCTGCCAATTCGAAACATCCCAGATTATTACTGCCTGTTCGGATGTTCCGATTGCCATTAGTTTTCCATCCGGGCTGAATGCGATGGACAATATGTCTCCGGGATAACCTCTAAGCGTTTTAATTCTCTCATAGTCGATCCGAGGAGATGGAGAGGTTGTAACTGCTGCAGGAGAAGCAGCAGGTGCATCCTGCTTTGGTATTGTAAGGGTCTCAGCCGATACTGATGAAACAAATAAGCAACAATAAATTAATATTGAAACTGTCTTACTAAGCCTTGTCATATTATAATCTCCCATCAAAGTTATAAAATAGGTTCTTCAATAAATTCCGCATTACAAAAGCCTTGTCCACGAAAAAGTATATTCCATCTAATGCCCGTTAGGCAAGAGAAAATTACAGAAAAAATTACGGAAGATTGATGGGAAGAATTAAATCGTTCCAACCGCTTGAGCCGGTCTAATCAAACAGATTCAGCTGCGGATATTCCTCGGCAAGAAAATCCCTGACTTTATCATGAAATTTATTTGCGGTCTTCAAGGCGTTTTTTGCTTCTGACATACTCAGAGGGAGCATCGGGTCGTAAGTGAACTGGTTCCGCTTCTTTCTCATCACGTTAAACATATTAATAAGGTCCCTGAATTCAGTGCCGAGTATTGTACCTGCAACTTCAATTGTCGTCATGTGCTGCCTGCCGTCAGAAGGCCTGTAGCTTTGTAGGAATACCAATGCCCGCGCGGTTTTTAACATTGCATTATATGCTAGAGTGTAACAGGCTTCTTCATCGATAGAGAGGTTCTTTTCAGAGGCGATAATATTCTTTGCGGCGCTCATCAGGAGCGCCCTTACCTGATCAATGCCGATCTTTTCTTTCTTGAGGAAACCCTCAGATTCAAGCTTTGCCAAGTAACGTTCTAAAGTTCCCATCATCCCCCGCAACGATTATATAATTTTCAATAATGTTTTTTGTAAATGAATTTGTCTTCAGCCTGTTTTTAAATTCCTGCAATGAGTAAAGATGATAATTTATCTCCCTCCCGATCTCCTTTTCAACATCTCTAAATATTCCTGCAAGGCGGTCTTCACGGACAGTCCCGATTATTACTATATCGATATCGGATCCCGGTTTAAACTCTTTTTTTGCATATGACCCGAAGATGAAAGCGAATGTAATTCCCTTTAGCCCCTGCAGTTTCCCCTTGATAATTGCTTCAATTCCTATGGTCTTTTGGATGATGGTCCTGAATTCATTATAGAAGGGAGTTTTTTTATTTATTTCATAATACTGGAGGTTGCCTGTCCGTGAAGAGACAAGCAATCCTATCTCTGCAAGCTTGTTTAATTCCCGTCTGCATGTCCCCTGTGAGGTATTAACTTTACGGGCCAGTTCATTTATATAGAACTTCCTGCTTTCATCAGCAATAAAAACGGCCAGAATATTCTGTCTGATTTTCGATTTAAATAATAGCCTGATTATGTCCATAGCTTGTATTCAGAATTGAATACAATTGTATTCAATTCTGAATACAAAATCAAGCCTGCTCTCGCAAATTTAATTGGTCAGAACGAATAAACTATTCCTTGTGCCCCTTATGCCCGTGGCGCATCATATGCCCTTCAGCTTCTTTTGCCAGAGGGAAGTCCTGTGTATCTGCATCATTAAGTAATGACTTGATATGCCCGGTAGCAGGATAATCTTTCTGCCAGCCCGACATGCCCAGCAGCATGGAGTACGCATCATATCCGATCAGTCTGAGAGGGACGACGCTGTAGTTTTCATGGACACCCATGTGACTCACCAGAATTATCTTTTTGTCTTTTGGAAGTTTATTCAGGTTCTCCGGCTTGAACAGTTCAGTATAGGGGATATAGATTGATCCAGGGATTCGACCGTATTGAGGTTGTCCCCATGGACCATCATCAGGCGCTAATCTGATATCCACTACCAGAAAATCCGTTCTGCCCGTTTTCATCCACTTGTTGACCTGCCAAGCAGGCACGTGGTAATTATCATGCTCAGGGCACTTGCTCATGATTTCATTGATCCTGACCGCAAGGTCTGAGTCTTCGGCAAAAACAGGTATCGTTGTGATTAATAATAGCGCTGTCCATATTAAAATTATCGATTTCTTTTTCATGTAACGTTCTCCTTCTGACAGATTATTAATGCTGGTTTTTGCGATTTGAAAAAAGGTTTGTAAAGCACCGGCTCCCCCTCAGGAACCCGACTGATTCGGCGATTTACAAGAACATAATGAAATGCTACAGGAGAATAGGATGGAATGCAAATTTATTTGTTATTAAACGGTAAGCAGACCTTCGAGCTCTTCCTCAAACTCTTTTGTCCTGTCTTCAATCTCATCCATCCCCTTTTGCAGGGCGCCCATTGCTGCCGATCTTCTTTTCAGCAGCTCTGCGCGCTCACGGCGGAGCTGTTTTTTATTGATGGAAGCAGTCTTAGGTTTTTTGACGCGGGACATGCCGGCATCATTCTCACTCTTCCAGCCTACACGATCAAGGAAGTCCTGGTACGTGCCTTCAAACAAAGTCACCTTGTCGTCATCAAAAACTATCAGGCGGGTGGCCAGGGCGTGGAGCATCATTTCACTGTGGGTCACTATAATTACAGAGCCGTTGAAATCATCCAGGGCCTCAACCAGGGAATCATTGGATTCCATATCAAGGTGGTTTGTCGGCTCATCGAGCAGGAGCAGATTGGAGGGACTGACGAGCAGCTTGCCGAGAAGCACGCGGCTCTTTTCGCCTCCTGAAAGGACACTGATCTTTTTTACCGCGTTGTCCCCTGGGAACATCATAATGCCGCATATCTTGCGGGCCGCTCCCCGGTTGCCTTCGGGATGAACATCCATGATCTCTTCCTCAATGGTCTTGTGAAGGCTAAGGCGGTTTATATTGGTCTGGCCGAAATAGGCCATCTGCAATTGATCATGATGACTGACGGTACCGGTCTCTGATTTCAGCTCTTTTGCAAGCAGGTTCAGCAGTGTCGTCTTTCCCTTGCCGTTTTTACCGATGATGGCTATACGGTCTTTCTTTCCCACTGTAAAGGACAACCCATCAATCAGAACAGGGCCGTCATTGTCAAAGGAAAAAGACAGGTCTTTAACTTCCATAAGCTGCTTTCCTGTAAAGGACGCTGTTCTGAATGAGAAGTCGAGGTTCCTTATCTCCGTCAGTTTTTCAAGGCGGTCTTTTTTCTGCAAGGCCTTTATTCGCGATTGAACGGCCCTGGCCTTTGTCGCCTTTGCCCTGAACCTGTTTATGAATTCCTCTATCTCTTTGCGCTTCTTGTCATCGTTGACCCTGGTCTTTTCATGTATCTCTTCCTCTAACAGCAATTGCTGATACACCTTGTCGGTAGGGCCGGCCTCTTTCCGCATTTTACACCGGTGTATGGCCATAGTGTGAGTAGTCACACCGTCCATGAACGCGCGGTCATGGGTGATGATTATGAGCTCCTTTTTCCAGTTGCGTAAAAACTGCGTAAGCCAGCGAAGGGAGACAATATCAAGGTAGTTGGTCGGCTCGTCAAGCAGCAGGAGGTTAGGATCGGAAACAAGCACCTTTGCGAGATTCAGACGGACCTGGAACCCACCTGATAAATCCATCGGGTCGAGATTGAAATCCTCCGTGGTGAAGCCGAGCCCCATAAGAATGGTCTCCGCCTTATATGTCTCATCAATGCCGTCCTCGTTGTCCGGGAGACTCAGGCACGCCTCACTCAGCACAGTGTCCCCGGAAAAGCTGATATGCTGCGACAGATGACCTATCTTATATCCGTTGGGAATACTGACGCACCCTGCATCAGGGTGCTCCTGCCCAAGTATGATTTTAAAGAGAGTGGTTTTGCCGTGCCCGTTTCTGCCGACAAGGCCGACACGCTCCCCCGGATTGAGGGTGAACCCCGCCTTATCAAAAATGACCTGACGGCCATAGCATTTATCTAAGTTGTTCGCCTGGATCATAGTTCGAGAGGCTCCTCATCGAGCAAGTCGATGTCCGGGTCCGGTATGGATATGGGTTTATGTATTTTCCTTCCCTGATTTGCCGCACCCTTGGGCGCGCCCTTTTTCCTTGTATGGATGTCCGTCAACAACTCTCTTGAGCTGTCACAAAACTGCGCGATCTTTTTATCCAGCAAAGACAATTTATTTTCCGTCATGCTACTCCTCTTTCTTCCGGAACAAGTTCTTATCGGTTTAAACAGCCCAGGCGGTTAAAACAGATGGACCCGTCCTTGATCATTCACGTTCAGGCCCTTCCGGACATTCTTAATATAAGTCAGGCAGCGGAATACTATACATTAATCTGATAAAAAAGAAAATAGGCGCGGCCCAAAAGCTTGACATGCATGCTGTTATGTGATATACAATCTCTAGCCCACTATAAAGTCATTACCCTACCCCGGTAAAATCAAGGAGGTACTTATGATAAAGAATAAATTGAAAAGTCATATCATGGTGGAATATAAATGGATGGTATTGCTGAAGCTTCTGACAGTGTGCATGTTTATCGCCGCGGTGTATGCTTTTATAAGCGTTAATACGGGCATACCCGTGTCTGCAAATGCCATACAGCCGGTGGAAAACAGTCAGCCGGTTGAAAAGATAAGTGTTCAGGGACCCCAAAAAACTGAAGATGCAAATCCTGCGGTCATTAAATGGATGAAGGAAAGGTCCGTGTCGCCGGAGCACGTGTTGTTGAAAATATACGAAGAGGCCCTGAGGCATTCCCACCCGAACCTGATACTGGCGATATGCGCGGTGGAATCCAATTTCAATCCGGGCGTGCAAAGCGAGAAGGGCGCTGTGGGGCTTATGGGTATATTGCCTGCGGTATGGATGGATGAGCTGAAACGAGAGGGGATATTGCGTGAAAGGCAGGACCTGTATCTGATATCAAACAATATCGCTTCCGGGATATATGTACTGAAAAAATATCTGACGCAATCAAAAAACCTCGAAGACGCGCTATATTCCTATGTGGGCGGGGACCGCAGTTATGCGGACAAGGTCATGAGGACATTAGGTGAAATCCATCTTTCTGAAATGCCGCATGTTTCGGAGATAAAAGCAAGAGACAACTCGTAAGTCGGGACAGATGAATAAGAACATAGGCTTCCTGTTATTTGTTTTTATAGCTGTCCTGGTCTTGTTGTCGGCAAGCTCCTCTGCCTTCAACCTCTATATCGACTGGCTGTTTTTTGAGGAGACGGGGTTTTCCACTGTCTTCAGCACCACGCTTTCCGCAAAGGTCAAGACCGCCCTGGCGTTCAGCGCCGTATTTCTCATTTATTATTTAGTAAATATATTTGCGGCCAACAGGACCGATTTCCCGCTGAGGAACCTGCACATATTCGGCGATACCCTTAACCCCGTACAAACGTTAACCGTCGACAAACCGGTCAAACTCATATCGATCGCCGCAGGTTTTATTATTGCCGTCCTGGTCGCATTGTTCGGGGCCTCAAAGTGGGAAGAGCTGCTGTTGTTTATCAACCGTATCGACGTGGGAATGAGGGACCCTGTGTTCAGCAGGGACATCGGCTTTTATCTCTTTACCCTGCCTGTGATAAATACATTGAAAAGCTTCGTCACGCTGACGGTCGTGATTACGGCAGCGGCGACAATGTTGAATTACTTCCTCAGGGGCGGCGTCTCCATCTCAGAGAGGAGCGTGTCCCTGCACCCTGGTGTCAGAAAGCATGTAGGGGTGATGGGGGTCCTTGTCTTCGGCATTTTGGCCCTTAATTTTTATATCGACGCATACAGGCTGTTATTTACCGGCAATGCCCTCATCTTCGGGGCCGGTTACTCGGACATCTACGCAAAGCTCTTTACCCTGCGGCTGCTCGTTGTGCTGACGGCTGCAACCTGCGTCTTCTTTGTCTTCGCGCTTATAAAAGGCAAATACAGGTGGGTCGTGGTCCCGGCTTTCATAACGGCAATTGTTTATGCCGGTGGAATGATTATATACGCCCCGCTGCTTCAGAAGTTTAAGGTCGCGCCTAATGAGATCGATCTTGAAAGACCGTATATTGAAAGCAACATCAAATTCACCAGGTTCGGATATGACCTCAACAGGATCGAGGTCAAACCCTTTGACGTAGCATATAAGCTTGATGCTGAAGACATTTCTAAAAACGACGCGACCATCAAAAACATCAGGCTGTGGGACAACAGTCCGCTGCTCAGGACATACAGCCAGCTCCAGCAGATCAGGACCTACTACAAGTTTATCGATGTCGATAATGACAGGTATTTCATAAACGGCGAATACAAACAGGTCATGCTGTCGCCGAGGGAGCTTTCATACAGCGACCTGCCGAGTAAATCCTGGATCAATGAGCGCCTCGTGTTTACTCACGGCAACGGACTTGCTCTCGGCCCGGTCAGCAGTATTACGACGGAGGGCCTGCCGGAATTTATTATCAAGGACATACCTCCTGTCTCCACAGCCGACATAAAGGTGTCCAGGCCGGAGATATATTACGGCGAGATACCGAATGATTATGTAATAGTAAAAACAAAGGTACAGGAATTCAGTTATCCCACGGCCAATGAAAATATCTACACCAAGTATAACGGCAATGGCGGGGTCGAGCTGTCCTCTTATTTCCGCCGCTCTGTATTTGCCACGAAATTCAATACGACAAAGATACTCCTGTCTTCCGATATTACCCCGCAGAGCAGGATACTCTTGTACAGGAACATTAATGAACGGATTGCCAAGATAGCACCCTTTCTCCTCTATGATTCAGACCCGTACATGGTCGTATCCGGGGAAGGAAGACTCTTCTGGATCATTGACTGCTATACCATTTCAAGAAACCTGCCGTATTCATCCCCGTATAGCAATAATTTCAATTACATCAGAAACTCTGTAAAGACGGTAATCGACGCGTACAACGGCGATATTAAATTTTATATAAGTGATCCCGAAGATATCATGGTGAAAGTATACTCGCGCGCCTTTCCCGGATTGTTCAGCCCTCTTTCCGAAATGCCCCCGGATTTAAAAAGACATCTCCGTTATCCGCAGGGCATGTTCGAAGTACAGGCCCGCATGTTTGCTTCTTATCACATGACGGACCCGAAGGTCTTTTACAATAAGGAGGACCTGTGGGAGGTCCCGTCATACAGCGATAAACCGATGGAGCCTTATAACACCATCATGAAACTGCCGGGAGAGAGCAAAGAGGAGTACATTCTGCTTATCCCCTATACGCCTTCAAAGAGGGACAATCTTGCTGCGTGGATGGCTGCCCGGTGCGATATGCCCGATTACGGGAAGCTGATCGTATATGTGTTCCCGCGTGACAGGCTGATCTTCGGCCCGGCCCAGATAAACGCCCGCATCGATCAGGACGCCTATATCTCCCAGCAGATTACATTATGGGGGCAAGTGGGCTCCCAGGTCATCAGGGGCAGCCTGCTTATTGTCCCGATAGAAGATTCGCTGCTCTATGTTCAGCCGTTGTATCTCGCAGCTTCAGACAAAGTCGGCCTGCCGGAGCTGCGCAGGGTCGTAGTCGCATATGAAAACGATGTGGTAATGGAAGAAAACCTTGAGCTCGCCTTGCAGCGCCTGTTTTATAAAGGCAGGGAGGTCCCGGTATCGGCAGAAAAAATAGCCGGACAGGTTCAGAGGTCACCTGATACGCTTGCTAAAGACGCAATGCGGGTTTATGAAAAGGCCCTGCAAATGCAGCGTCAGGGAGACTGGGCGGGATACGGCGAGCAGATCAGGGAGCTTGGGCAGATATTGAATAAGATGTCGAAGTGAAGAAGCTGACAGCTTCTTATGGATTGAACAGTCCTGTGCTTAAATAACGGTCCCCGCGGTCCGGAAAAACAACGACCACTTTTTTGCCCGTTCCTAATTTGCCTGCGACTTTCAGTGCCGCCCATGCTGCTGCGCCTGAAGATATCCCGGCTAGGATTCCCTCTTGCCTGGCCAGTCTCCTGGCCATAAGCGCCGCGTCTTCATCGGTAACAGCGATGACCTCATCGTAAATCTTCGTATTCAATACACAGGGGTAGAAACCCGCGCCTATCCCGGCGATCTTGTGAGGACCGGGATTGCCTCCGGACAGGA
>JACRQA010000183.1 GCA_016222915.1 Nitrospirota bacterium
AGTCATGGCTTGAAGGACATCATGCCGAAAAAAAGGATTAATTCTTATATGGGTCATTTCAGCATACGCACTAAAATTATCGCCGTCATGATCGGGACTACGCTGTTTTTCGGGCTGAGCATGATAGTATTTGCCAAAACAATCATCTATCAAAAACTCTTCGCCAAGATCCAGGAAAAAGGCGCTGTCATGGCAATAGAGACGGCGTTGGATTGCGTCAATCCGGTCGTGACAGAGGAATTATTCGAAGTCGAGATGAAGTTTAAAGATATGATGGCCTCTGAAAAAGATATCGTCTATTTATTTATCACGGACAAAGACAACAGGGTGCTTGCGCATACCTTCCCCGGGGGGGTCCCGGACGAGTTGAAAACCGCATATGAGGTAAATCCCCTGCAGCAATACGCCGTAAAGGAATTGACGACCGACAAGGGCGCCATTCTGGATTTCGGGGTCCCGCTGTTGAAGGGGGAAATCGGCGTCTTACGTATGGGCATTTCCGAGTCCTCGATTAGGAGAGACGTAAACAGTATTGTCATGCTGATCATTCTGTTTTCTCTCTTCGTCATGATAGCCGGAAGCGTAGCTGCGACTATCTTTTCAAACGTGATCACGCGGCCGATACTGAAGCTTGCCGGGGCAGCTGCGGCCTTCGGCAGGGGAGAAATGGGCCAGGATGTGATCATAACGTCTGATGATGAAATAGGTGAGTTGGTCAAAGTTTTTAACGCAATGGTCAAGAACCGCCTGAAGGCGGACGAAGAGGTGCTGCGCTCGCTGAAAGAAAAGGAAGTAATGCTGCAAGAGATACACCATCGGGTAAAAAACAACTTGCAGGTGGTCCACAGCCTGCTGGGTCTTCAGGCCGAAGGCACTGCCGATGGCACGGCCCGCGCCATGTTCGAGGAAAGTAGAAATAGGATCAAATCAATGGCCCTTATCCATGAAAAACTTTACGAGTCCAAGGACGTGGCCCACGTCGACTTCAAGACATACCTGCAGGGCCTTGTTTCCGGGATTGCAAACGCGTACAGGCGATATGAGGTCGTATGTTTCGTGGAAATGGAAACTGTCGTCCTTAATATAAATGTCGGGATCCCCTGCGGACTGATCGTGAATGAACTGGTCACAAACAGCATAAAATACGCCTTCCCTGAAGGGAAAAAAGGGACCATCAAGGTCGGGGTCAATAAAAAAACCGACGGGGCCTATGTCCTGGCGGTGGAGGACAACGGCATCGGCTTTCCTGAAGAGGTGTACTTCCGCAACACCTCGTCGCTCGGCCTTTTATTAGTCAATGTGCTGACCAGGCAGATCTGCGGAACAATCGAGCTTTCCAGGGCAAACGGCACCATGTTCAGCGTGACCTTCCCCGGGGATTCAAATAACAGAAGAAAACCGAATGGATATACGGAAAGCAGCTTTTTACCCGGAGGATAATAAATCGGGACACTCTTCCACTCTAATATCTTAAGATCCGTCAGGAAACAATACAATAAGATATGCGCTCGGCTATGAACTGAAAAGATTTCGCGATATAATTAAATCATGAATCGCTTCATTCTTGTTCTTATCATACTATCGGTCATTCCCGGATGCGCCCATGTGATTTCCGGCGATTTGAGAAAGCAAGTCAATAAAGGGACCCCCGTTGCGGCCCTTTTCGAACACCCCGATGATTACAAGGGAGAAATCGTCGTCCTCGGCGGCGCCATTGCAGGTTCCAGAAATACGAATGAGGGGACGTACATAGAGATAGTAGAAAAAGAGCTTGATTATCAGGGCAGGCCGATGTACACAGATAAAACACACGGCAGGTTTATCGTGTTGCACGACGGCTTTCTTGATGCGGCCATCTACTCAACCGGCAGGTACATCACTGTTGCCGGTGAGGTCATTGGGAAGAGGACACAGCCTCTCGGAGAAATAGACTATTCATACCTCTTCATCAAGAGCAGGGAACTGCACCTGGTACAACCCGGCGAACGCTTTCCCGTCCACTTTGGGATAGGGATATTTCACAGCTTTTGATAAGTGGATTTTATAAATTCTCCCTTACTTCTTTCTCAGCGCCTCTTCAACCGTCTTGATAGCGCAGAACTCCCCGCACATACTGCATACGTGTGATTCCGTGGGCGGCACCTCAGCACGCCACTGTCTTACTTTATCAGGATTAAGAGACAGCGCTATCTGTCCGTTCCAGTCAAGCGCCTTTCGCCTCCTTGCCATCTCATTATCAAGATCAATCGCGCCCTTCACCCCTTTGGCAATATCAGCCGCGTGAGCTGCTATCTTTGACGCGATAACGCCTTCTTTAACATCTTCAATATTCGGGAGCCTTATGTGTTCTGCCGGCGTTACATAGCACAGGAAATCAGCGCCCGCAGCTCCGGCAATTGCGCCACCGATTGCCGCTGAGATGTGGTCGTAGCCCATTCCAATATCCGTCACAAGCGGGCCGAGCACATAAAACGGAGCGCCCTTGCATATCTCCTTCTGCATTTTGATATTCAGCTCTACCTGATTGAGCGGGACATGGCCGGGGCCTTCAATTATGACCTGTACACCTTCTTTGACCGCCCGGTCGCGCAGGCCGCCGAGGGTCAGCAGCTCATCTATCTGCGTCCTGTCCGTCGCATCTGCAAGACATCCGGGACGCGCGCTGTCGCCGAGGCTCAATGTCAGGTCATACTTTTTTGACATCTCAATAAGCCTGTCATAATTTTCATAAAGGGGATTTTCCCTGTCATTGTATATCATCCATTCAACAAGGAACGCTCCGCCACGGCTCACTATATCAAGTATCCTGCCGTCCTCCCTGAGCGTCTCGATGGTCTTTCTTGTAAGTCCGCAGTGAACGGTAACGAAATCAACGCCCTCTTCCGCCTGCCCTTCAATTGCATTAAAGAGGTCCTCAACACTCATCTTTGCTATGGACCCTCTGTCCTCAGCCGCCTTTGCCACTGCCTCATAAATTGGGACTGTGCCGACTGATACGGTTGATTTCCTGAGGAGCAGTCTCCTGATGTCCTTTATCGGGCCGCCTGTGGAAAGGTCCATCACGGCGTCAGCGCCGTACTTGATCAGCACGTCAAGTTTTTCCATCTCTTCTTCCAAAGAGATCCTGTCCTTCGCGGTGCCGATGTTGGCGTTGATCTTTGTCCTCAGGCCCCTGCCGATCCCCAGAGGTTTGATATCGTGATTAATATTTCTTGAAATAACTGTCAGCCCTTCAGCGATGTCCTTTGACAGTTGCTCCGGGTCAATACCTTCATCAATGGCGACCTGCCTGACTTCTTCGGTGATAATGCCCTGCCTTGCGAGTTCAATCCTTGTATGCTGTAATGCTTTAGTCATATTATTCTCCTTGTTTGTCATTCCTGCGAAAGCAGGAATCCAGTTTTTTTCTAGATTCCCGTTTTCACCAACAGTAGGTGCTTTAAGCACGGGAATGACAGACTCATTTTGATATTTATTAATTCAATAACTCCACTATCTTTCTCGCCTTTTCCCTTATATCCACCGCCCCGAATATCTCCGATATCATCGCAACCCCGTAAGCCCCTGCTTCCATCACATCATTTATTTCATCGCCCTTGATCCCGCCGATTGCAAAGACCGGAATCGTTATCTTGCCGGTCACTTTGCGCAATGTATCCAAACCGACCGGAGCGCCATATTTCAATTTTGAAGGCGTCCTGTATACAGGCCCAAGGGTAATAAAATCGGCTCCTCCCTTTTCAGCCCCCTTTGCCTCTTTCAGGGAATGAGTTGATACCCCTATCACAAGTTTTTTCTTTACGGTATTCCTGACAGCATGAACAGGGATACTGTTCTGAGTCAGGTGCACACCGTCTGCGCCAACGGCAAGCGCAATGTCGAACCGGTCGTTGATAAACAGTTGGGCTTTATATTTATCTGTCAAAGCTCTCATCTTATGTGCAAGCTTCAAAAGCTCCCTCGTGTTTAAATCTTTCTCCCTCAACTGTATTGCCTTGACCCCGCCTTTCAGGGCTTTTTCAACTGCAGTGACGAGTGACAAGTGACGAGTAATGAGCTTTCTGTCTGTAATTAAATAAAGCCTGAAACTCTTAAAACCCATAACCCCTTACAACATTCCTTCAATCGGGCTGCTCGCTGTTGCGTAGAGCTTTCTCTGAATCCTTCCGGCTTTGTACGCCAGGCGTCCCGCCATCACTCCATACTTCATCGCCTCTGACATGGCGATAGGGTCTTTGGCCCCTGCTATCGCCGTGTTCAGCAATACCGCGTCACATCCGAGTTCCATGGCAAGCGCAACATCAGAGGCCGTGCCCACACCGGCGTCAACGATAATCGGCACTTTCGCCTGTTCAAGGATGATCTTTAAGTTGAATGGATTGCGAATGCCGAGTCCCGAACCAATCGGTGCTGCAAGCGGCATTACTGCTGCAGCGCCTGCATCGACAAGCCGCAGTGCCATCACGGGATCATCATTGATATAGGGAAGGACGATGAAGCCTTCCTTTGCCAGGATTTCAGTGGCCTTAAGCGTAGCGCAGGAATCCGGGAAAAGTGTCTTTTCATCGCCAATGACCTCGATCTTTATCAGGTCAGAAATCCCCGTCTCTCTTGCCAGCCGGGCATATCTAAGCGCGTCTTCCAATGTATAACACCCGGCTGTATTGGGAAGTATCTTGTATTTCTTCGGATCAATGTAATCGAGAAGGTTTTCCGACTTGCTGTCAAATATATTCGTCCGTCTTACAGCAACGGTAACAACGTCAGCACCCGACGCCTCAATGGCCTTTCTGGTTTCCTCAAAATCCTTGTACTTCCCGGTCCCGACCCAGAGGCGTGATTTAAACTCGATACCCTTTATTACCAATTTATCGTCCATCATAATCTCCTGTATACCATATATTGCCTTCTGTTTCTTTACTCATAACTCCTAACTCTGAACTCATAACTGCCTTTCATCCTCCCCCCACAAAATTAACTATCTCTACCGCGTCCCCATCGTTGAGCGTATGTTTTTCATAATCGCACTTCTTCACAATCTTGAGATTGACCTCTACTGCGACCCGCCCGGGATCGATCTTCAATGTTTCAAGAAGGCCTGCGACGGTCAAGCTGTCCTGAACTTCTGTTTCTGTGCCGTTTAATTTCAGTTTCATATTCATTCGCATTGCAAGGGCGGGAAAACCCCGCCCCTACTATATATGCACATCCCTTTTTCCATCTTCTATTAATTTAAATTTATCAATAAGGCCGTTAGAACATTTTGCAATTTCTTCGTTCAACATTTTCATTAACCGTTCTTTCAGCTCGCCTGTTGCGCAGTCCTCTACGTACTCTTTGAGAGACAATATCGCATTTTCATGACAGAAGTTTTTTATGGCCGTCTCCTCGGCAAGGTGCTTAAACCTCTCACCGCTCCTGCCTTCCCTGTAGCAAGCGGTGCAGAGACTCGGCATGAGTCCAAGGCTTGCGATCTTTTCCATTACCTCTTCAAGACTCCTCGTATCGCCGATCTCGAACTGTTCCGTATCCCCTTCCTTCATATAGCCCCACGGGCTGGTCTTTGAACCTGCCGATATCTGGGACGCGCCCAGGGACAATAATTCATCTCTCAACCCTGCCGGTTCCCTTGTAGAAACCACTACTCCGACATAAGGCAGCGCCAGTCTGTAAATGGCCACTATCTTCCTGAGGTCCTCATCCGTAACGCGATACTTCAGATGGTCCGCTGCGGAACCCTGTGCAGGCTGCAGTCTTGGGACAGATAGTGTGTGAGGGCCGAAGCCATATTTATTAATGAGCCTGCGGCTATGGGCAATTAACGCTGCCACGTCCCAGCGCCAGTCATAAAGACCAAGCAGCACACCCATTCCGACGTCCTCAAAACCGGCCTCTACTGCACGATCCATTACTCCCAGACGCCATGCGTAATCCGCTTTCATCCCGGTCCTGTGCAGGTGCCTGTATGACGGCATATGGTAAGTCTCCTGAAAGCATTGATAGACCCCGACGCCGGAGGCCTTCAGTCTCCTGAAATCCTCCACGCTCATCGGAGCTGAGTTTACATGAAGTATACGAACGCCGGTATTGTCATAAATAGCGTTTACGATTCTTTCCAGGTAGTCAATGCCGGTGATCTTTGCATGTTCACTCGCAACGAGCAGCAGCCTTTTATACCCTCTGTTTGCAAGCATCGCAGCTTCTTCAACAGCCTCATTCACAGTCAGTGTCTTTCTTACCGCGTCCTTGTTGCCCTTTCTGAAACCGCAGTACAGGCAGTCATTCACACATTCGTTTGAGAGATAAAGCGGCGCGAACAGGACTATTCTCCTGCCGTAAACTTTCTCCTTGACCAGGCGCGCCGTATCGAATATCTCAAGCCAGAGCTCTTTATCACTGACATCCAGAAGGGCCGAGACCTCGGTGAGGTTTAGTGTCTGCAAATCCAGTGACTTTGAAAGGACATCTCGTATACGGGAGATATCGGGTTTTGTGATTTCTTTCCGCTTCATTTTTTCCCAAATAAAAAAACCGCATTCCCTGAGTGACAATAATCAAAAGGAATACGGTCAGGCTGTCATTTAATTCCTTTCCTCCGCTGGTATTAACCAGATCAGGTTCAAGGGGTCTCCCGAAACTTCGGGACTCTCAGGCATTGCCTCCCCCAGGGTATTAAAAAGTATACTGCTTCATATGGAGTGTGTCAAGGCAAGCTCAATTGGAAATCCACAACCCACGCCTTACCTCATCATGAAAATTGCGGCATAAATAATTTATCATTACAAATGTAAATGGCTGCTCCCGGAGATCATCGCGCTATAGAATGCGCTACAGGGCTTCCCGCCGTAATTTCAAGATAGTTACTTCCTCTGTTTCATTTCAAATGCCTTGATGGATTTTTCAGCAGACAGTGCAGCGTCGTCGGCTGATTTTTCCGCCCTGTTCGCCGCCCGCTCTGCCCTGTCGGAAGCGCTCTCCGCCTTTGATGCCGAGGTCTCCGCTTTTGCAGCCGAGCCTTCCGCCTTTCCGGCAGACTGAGTTGCAGCCTGGGCCTGCTGCGATGCCTTGGCGGCTTCAGAGGCCGCTGACGCGGCAGAGGCCTTTGCCTCTTTTTCAGCTTTGATCGCGCTCTCCAGGAGCGCCTTGTCCTCGGCCTTCAATGAATAGGTGCCTGCACATCCCGCCATTGCCATGACAACAAGGCAAAACATAAAAAATAATAATCTCATGGTCCCCTCCTCTACCTGAAAGATTTTACCTTTTCAATAAAAAGATAATAATATATACAGCCTATAATTGGTTGGTTTTGCAAGTTTTTTTTACCTCATAAAATAACTCATCCATACAGACAGAGGATGCTGAATTTGATTATTCATCTCGATACCTCAAGTGCAGACTTACACATGCAACAACAATATTTGCTCAGCGGTATAAAGGACAACAACAGGCGATCTTATTCAATGTCTTATCGAATTATGAATTATCAAATTCAGCATCCTCTGTCTCGCTTGAGACCATTCCGAACAGATTTCACCATCAATCTCACTTTGCCCTGACATAATTAAGCAGTCCGCCCGCAAGAATTATTTCCCTTTGCCTGTCTGTCAGGCCATGCTCCGACCTGTGGGTCTTTCCGGTCTTAATGTCTATGAAGGTAATTTCATTTGATTCCTTCACCTCTTTGGCGAGAGACGGCAGTTCGATCCCGGCATCCTGTTCTATGGAATCATAGACATCAGGAGAAATGGTGAGCGGCAGTATGCCGAAGTTGATCAGGTTGTCTTTATGAATACGCGCAAAGGATTTTGCCAATACCACCTTGATCCCCAGATACATCGGCGCCAGCGCGGCATGCTCCCTGCTTGATCCCTGACCGTAGTTAATTCCTCCAAGCAACACCCCACCTCCTGATGCCTTGGCCCTTGAAGGGAATAAAGGGTCCACTTTCGAAAAAACATATTCTGAGATCGCAGGGATATTTGATCTTAACGGTAATATCTTCGCCCCGGCAGGCATGATGTCATCCGTTGTAATATTATCTCCTACCTTCAGGACGACTTTTGTCCTCAGAGACTCCTCAAGCGCCCCCTTTACCGGGAAGGGCTTTATATTGGGGCCCCTTTCAATAACGACCTTTGACGGCTTCTCTGAAGGAGGAAGTATCATTGAGTCATCTATGACGAATTTTTCCGGGAGGCTGAAACTGGGCGACCCTTTTATCACATCACGGGGGTCGGTGATCTTTCCTGTAATCGCCGAGACGGCAGCGGTCAAAGGGCTGCAGAGGTAAACCTTGTCATTGGCTGTACCGCTTCGTCCGGGGAAATTCCTGTTAAACGTCCTGAGCGAAACAGTGCCCGTTGCCGGGGACTGTCCCATCCCTATGCAGGGGCCGCACGAACACTCAAGCACCCTCGCCCCGGCAGAGACGATATCCGATAACGCGCCGTTTTCAGTGATCATCCTTAGCGCCTGGCGCGAGCCCGGACTTACTACAAGGCTCACATCTGGGTGCACCTTATGCCCCTTGAGTATCCTGGCTGCAAGCATGAGGTCCGAGTAGGATGAATTGACACAGCTACCGATACACACCTGCCCGACAGGAGTCCCTTCTACATCTCTTACCCTTTTAATGTTGTCCGGGCTGGACGGGGCTGCAACGAGCGGCTCAAGCTTGCTGAGGTCTATGACTATCTCTTCATCATATTCTGCGTCTGAATCAGGTATCAGTTCTATCCAGTCTTTACCTCGCTTCTGCGCCTTTAAAAAGGCCTTTGTCTGTTCATCTGAAGGGAAGATGGAAGACGTGGCCCCAAGCTCCGCGCCCATATTTGTTATCGTGGCCCTTTCCGGCACAGTCAGGTACTTCAGGCCATCGCCGCTGTATTCAATTATCTTACCGACGCCGCCCTTGACAGTCATGAGCCTGAGGACTTCGAGAATTATGTCCTTTGCGGATACCCCTTTTTTGCATTTCTTTTTCAGAGTCACACGTACGACACGCGGCATCACCATATAGAATGGCTCTCCCGCCATTGCCAGCGCCACGTTGAGTCCGCCCGCGCCGATGGCAAGCATGCCCAATGCCCCGGCATTCGGAGTGTGGCTGTCTGATCCAAGGAGGGTCTGACCCGGTCTTGCAAACCTTTCAAGGTGCACCTGATGACAGATGCCGTTTCCGGGCTTTGAAAAATATATGCCGTACTTGGCTGCTATGGTCCTGAGAAACCTGTGGTCGTCCGCGTTTTCAAAACCGGTCTGAAGCGTATTGTGGTCTACGTAACTGACTGACAGCTTGGTCCTTACCTTCGGTATCCCCATGGCCTCAAACTCAAGATACGCCATTGTGCCTGTTGCGTCCTGGGTCAGTGTCTGGTCTATTGATATGGCGATTTCCCCGCCTGCCTTCATTTCTCCTGATACAAGGTGTGATGATATGAGTTTCTGCGCTGCGTTCATGTAAAATCTCCTCTGAAATAAAATGGGAATAAATTAATTGAAGTAAAGTTTAATGCAAGCCGATGATTTTTTCAATAAAGCAAGACCGCCGGGCGCGGCTATCCGGCTACCGGTCTGATCCCCTCTGTCGTGATTCCTTTGATGGTAAAGGCCCGGTCATTCAGAAAGTTGGTGAATATGGCGGCAAAGGCTATGGCTGCCTCGGCCATCAGCTCTTTTTCGTTATACAGTTCTTTTAATCTGATC
>JACRQA010000184.1 GCA_016222915.1 Nitrospirota bacterium
CTATATTGCCCTTTTTCCCTGACGAGCCGTCATCAGTTGCAATGACCTGATCAATGCCGATAGCTTTTAATTCTTCAGTGCATAACAATTCATTTATTGTTCTGGCGCCATAATACAGCGCCGGGTTTCTTTTTGAAAAAAATTCGGCCAGGGCAAAAATCGGCGCAATACCGAGCCCGCCTGCAACCAGTATGATATTCTTTGATTTAATATTCAACGGAAAGCCGTTGCCGAGCGGTCCTAATATCTCCAGAATGTCCCCCGGCTTTTTCCTGCTCAGGATGGACGTTCCCTTGCCTGCAACTCTGTAAAGTAACTGGAAGTCGCCATTGAGCCTGCGGTGGATGCTTATGGGACGCCTGAGAAGCGGGTCCAGACCGTTTTCAACGGAGACCATAAAAAAGTTGCCTGGTTTCGGCCCTTTTATTTTTTCAAGAGGATGGAGAGTTAAGAGATAATGCTTCTCAATGAGTTTCTTATTTTCAATTACAGACGCCTGGAATAGCCTATTCAAAGCGGATCTCTAATATTTCATACTCCAGTGATCTGGAAGGGGCCTTCACGGTGACCGAATCGCCAGTCTCTTTGCCTATGAGACACCTCGCCATAGGAGAATGAATTGAAAGCTTGCCGGACTTAATATCAGCCTCATCAGGGCCGACCAATTGATATGTTTTCTCTTCGTCGGTGTCTACATCAAGGACTTTGACTGTAGCGCCGAATGCTATCTTGCTTTGAGATATTGCGGAAGGGTCGATGACCTGAGCGCGAGCGAGCTTGCTCTGGAGCTCCTGGATGCGGCCTTCTAAAAAAGACTGCTTCTCCTTTGCCGCATGGTATTCTGCATTTTCGGAAAGGTCGCCATGTGCCCGCGCCTCTGCAATGGCTTTGACATTCTGGGGCCGCTCCACCTTCAAAAGCCTGTCGAGTTCTTCCTTGATTTTCCGGTACCCCTGCGGGGTCATGGGTTCTTTTTTCATGGCTTTCTCCAGATGAAATTTTAACAGGCAGTGTTGATGAAAGTAAACCCTGTTTCAATTAATCCTATGCGATAATCAATCAGTGAAATTATTGAAAAGTCATATAAGGTCAACAGATTTCGAAGACAAATATGTTGATTTTCCTCCACAGGAACATCTGAGTTTGATATGGGACATTACAGCCGAGATATGGTCATTGAGGAGAAATGATATTGTTCAACGATAATCAAAAGAAATATTAAAAATCTTATAAAGAAACAAAGTTGAGTTCCTTGTAGTACTTTGCTCTTACACCCAACTATTTCTTCACGAATTTAAAATAAACAAGAATCCTTGCATAGAAATCTTCCAGGTCTTTAAGATGTTTGACGAGGATTGCTTTTAATATATCGACGTTGATACTCTGATAATCATGGATGGCGATGTTCCTGAAGCCGGTCATGGACTGCATCTTCCCGGATAATCGCTTGCCGACAATTCCTGCTTTTTCCAGTAATTCGAAGTTGCCCTTAATTGAATCCGATACCCCCAGTCCTTCTGATGCTATTACATGGGTGGCAAGGTCGATTGAGGATTACACGGCCCTTTGAAGGTTGAGGATGAAAATGTCCTGGGTATTCAGATCATCAAGTGTTTCAGGATTTAATTTCGTAACGTCTTTTATCCTCTTAAGACATCTCTGGACCGCACCTGCTTTTGCGAGGACGATATCTTTGTCAGGCATATATTCTCCCTTTCAGGATATTGTCTTCACATTTCCTGCGAATGATTTTCAGGTCGTCATATTGCTTCACTGTCTCACCGTAAAAAGCGCTAAAGTCATTTTTATATCTCTGAAAAACCATAATCCCTTTTTTGATGACCTGCATCTTGATAATCGGAGACGCGTTATTGAGAACCACTAAATCAACCTCTCTTTTTATGACTTCCGATAAATTTTCTTTTAATCCGTTCATTTCATAAAAAGAAGGCGTCTCGTCAAAGAGTACTCCGATATCGATATCGCTTGAAGTCTTCATTTGCCTGCTTGCATATGAACCGAATAAGAATACGAGCAGGACATTATGCTTGTCCTTAAAGAAACTCTTCACCTGATTGTGTATGTTCAGTTCAGCCGGAGATTGTTTTGAATTTTTTTTTGCCATGCAGTTATCCTTGGTGGTTATTATAACTCATTATATATTCTGATACATATAAGAGTTTGATTTGAGTGGAAAGAAGATATCGAAATAAGGCTGAGGACGAAACCGGATATTCAGGCTTGAGGGCTGACCTTAAACACGGTCATAAAAGCCAGGGGCTGATAGTTTTAAGCCTTGATCTTATGATACTCCTGCAGCGATTTGATATTTATCTGCTTCTTAAGCATCACCTCAATCGCCTTGATCGCGGCCCGTGCGCCGGAGATTGTCGTGGTATAAGTCACGTTGTACTGAAGGGCGCTTTCCCTGATTGAGAAGGAGTCCTTCTTGGCCTTTGCGCCGGTGACGGTGTTGATTATGAAATCGATCTCCTTGTTCTTTACCAGGTCAACGCAGTGCGGTCTTCCCTCGGTGACCTTATTTACAGTGTCCGCCTTTATCCCGAGCTGATTAAGATAAAACGCTGTTCCTCTTGTGGCGATAATTTTAAAACCGAGAGATACAAGTTTGGAGGCAAGTGCAGGAATTGCCGGTTTGTCCCAGTCTTTTACGCTTATAAAAACCGTGCCCCTGCTGGGCATGGCGTTTTTGGCCGCAGCCTGGGATTTAGCGTATGCCCTGCTGAAATCCTCATCGATCCCCATCACCTCGCCGGTTGACTTCATCTCAGGTCCGAGGAGGGTATCGACCCCTGGAAAACGGTCAAACGGGAACACGGCTTCTTTTACAGTGAAATGTGTAATTTCTTTTTCAGTCGTCAGCCCCAGTTCTTCCAGCGTTTTCCCTACCATTACCTTGGCCGCCATCTTTGCGAGAGGGACACCTATGGATTTGCTCACGTAGGGGATAGTGCGCGACGCGCGGGGATTTACTTCCAGGATATATATTTCATTATCTTTGACCGCAAACTGTATATTCATCAATCCTATAACGTTCAGCTCTTTTGCAAGGGCCTTTGTCTGCACTTTGATCTGCTCCACAATTTCCGACGAAAGAGAGTAGGGGGGCAATGAACACGCGGAGTCCCCTGAGTGTATGCCGGCTTCTTCTATATGCTCCATGATCCCGCCGACGATCACTTTGTTGCCGTCCGAGATCGCGTCCACGTCGACTTCTATCGCGTCCTCGAGGTAATCGTCTATGAGGATCGGGTGTTCAGGAGAGGCCTTGACCGCCCTTTTCATATAGTCATTGAGGCTTTTTTCATCATACACAATCTCCATGGCCCGTCCGCCGAGCACATAAGAGGGCCTGACCATGACAGGGTAGCCTATTTTTCTGGCAATTATAATCGCTTCCTCAACGGACATGGCCGTATCGCTTTCAGCCTGTTTGAGGTCCAGTTTATGAAGGATATGCTTGAACCTCTTTCTGTCTTCTGCCCTGTCGATTGAGTCAGGGGAGGTGCCGAGGATCGTGACGCCTTCTCTCTCAAGGGGCACTGCGAGCTTGAGCGGGGTCTGTCCGCCGAACTGAACAATAACGCCGATGGGTTTTTCCGTATTGATAATATTAAGTGTATCTTCCAGTGTTAGCGGCTCGAAATATAACCTGTCCTCCGTATCGTAATCGGTGCTGACGGTTTCAGGGTTACAGTTCACCATGATCGTCTCATATCCGAGTTCTCTGAGCGCAAAGACCGCATGGACACAGCAGTAGTCGAATTCAATGCCCTGTCCGATCCTGTTCGGACCGCTTCCGAGGATCACGACTTTCTTCCTGTCGGTGGGGTTTGCTTCGCACTCTGTAACAGGGTTTGAGGGTTCGAGGGTTTGAGGAGTCAAGGGTCTGCCGTTTTCATCCCTCGCACCCAAATAATAAAACGGTTTTTCATACGTCGAATAAAGATACGGAGTGTAGGCCTTAAACTCTGCTGCGCAGGTATCGACCATTTTATAGACGGCCCGCAGACCGATACGGCCTCTCATGTCCCTGATAGATTTTTCATCGGTATCAAGCAACTGGGCCAGTCTCTTGTCGGAAAAGCCGTACTCCTTTGCCGCCTTTAACATTTCAATTGTTATCGGCCCGTTTGGCCCTTTATTTTCAGAGGCGGCATCTCTTATTTCATTTTCCATTTCGATTATCTGCTTCATGTTGTACAGGAACCAGGGATCGATCTTTGTCAGGGCATGAAGCTCCTCGATGCTTTCTCCCAGCCTTAAGGCCTGTGCCAGATACCAGATACGGTCCCAGGAGGGGACCTTTATCTTGTCGCGGATTTCAGTGATACTTGCCTCAACGGGCTCAAAACCGCATTTGTCTATCTCAAGGCTGCGGAGGACTTTCTGAAGTGATTCTTTAAACGTCCTCGCTATAGACATGGCCTCGCCGACTGATTTCATCTGAGTGGTGAGGGTGGGGTCGGCCTCGGGGAATTTCTCAAAGGCGAACCTCGGATACTTTACGACAACATAATCGATTGTGGGCTCAAATGACGCGGGAGTTTCTTTGGTGATGTCGTTTGGTATTTCATCAAGTGTCAGGCCTACTGCAAGCTTGGCCGCGATCTTGGCAATGGGAAATCCTGTCGCCTTGGACGCAAGGGCGGAGCTTCTGGAGACCCTGGGGTTCATTTCTATTACGATCATGCTCCCGTTGGCGGGATTCACCGCGAACTGGACATTCGACCCGCCTGTATCAACCCCGATCTCCTGCATTATTGCAATGGCGGCGTCCCGCATTATCTGATATTCCTTATCGGTCAGTGTCTGCGCAGGCGCTACTGTTATTGAATCACCGGTATGGACACCCATCGGGTCGAAGTTTTCTATGGAACAGATGATGACGACATTGTCCTTGTTGTCTCGCATGACCTCAAGTTCATATTCTTTCCATCCGAGCACGGATTCTTCTATAAGGACCTGATTGACGGGGCTGAGTTTCAATGCCTTCTTCAGACCTTCCTGGTATTCATCCATATTGTATGCGATACCGCCGCCTGTGCCTCCCATCGTGAATGAAGGCCTCAATATGAGAGGGAAACTAAGGACGTCCGCGACCTTCAGGCCTTCTTCCACGGTATTTACATGAAAGCTCATCGGGGTCTTTAAACCTATCTTTGACATGGCCTGTTTAAACAGTTCCCTGTCCTCGGCTTTTTTGATCGCGGGGAGCTTGGCGCCTATCAGCTCTACGTTAAATTTATCAAGGACCCCTCTTTCGGAAAGTTCCACTGCAAGATTCAGTGCCGTCTGCCCGCCCATTGTCGGCAGCAAGGCATCAGGCCGTTCTTTCTCAATTATCATTTCAAGGACTTCGTTGGTAAGCGGTTCGATGTATGTTACATCCGCAGTCTCAGGGTCGGTCATGATGGTCGCGGGGTTGGAATTGACGAGTATCACCTTATATCCTTCCTCGCGAAGGGCCTTGCAGGCCTGTGTCCCTGAATAGTCAAATTCACACGCCTGTCCGATTATGATCGGCCCGGAACCGATAAGTAAGATGCTTTTGATGTCTGTTCTTTTAGGCATTTGGTCTTCCTTTATAAAATACTTCTATGCTGTATTTCCTAAAAAATTTCTTATCTCCCTAACCGGGACCTCCGGCTCGCCTTCTATCTTTTCCCCGTCTGTCCTGGCTGCATAGAGCATTCTTTCCGAGCCGTCTTTCAATTTCAGTGAAAGGGTTATAAATTCTTCGGTCTCGCTCAGACCCGGCACTGCGCTTCCATGCTGCGCTGAAATTTTCTGGACAAAATTTATCCCGTCGACGTTTTCCGGTCTAAACAAACGGCTTCCAAGCTCGACGGACTTTATGTCCGTAAAGGGGACCTTCTCACTCTTTTTCACAAGCAGCCTGCTCCGATCAATGTAAACGGTTTGGTCTGCCCTGTTGAATACGGCTTGCAGATATCTTTCTTTAAAGATGTATTTGTTGGCCCCGATAAAAGACGCAATGAATATAAGGATAAGCACAGCGTAACGGACAACAGACGATCTGCCGCTCATCAGCATATATGAAGCTATGCACGCCGCGGACGCCAGCAACATGGACGAAAACTCTTTGGTATATACGCCGGGATGCAATACGCTTGTCTTCTCTGCCTTAAAAAGAGATGTCCTGAAAATAAGTTTATCGCGTTCAATATCAAGTTGATAATTTTGTGTCAGCACTTTTCTATCATTTCCCTGAATCTCTTAAAGATATATCCCGAATCATTCGGCCCGGGGCCTGCTTCAGGATGATGCTGGACTGATATAATGGGCAGGTCTTTATGCCGCATGCCTTCCTCTGTCCCGTCATAAAGATTTTTATGGGTGAGCTCGACTTGTCCATGAAGGCTGTTTATATCAACACAGTAATTATGGTTTTGAGAAGTAATTTCAACCTCGCCTGTGGACAGGTCCATTACAGGATGGTTGCCGCCATGGTGGCCGAATTTGAGTTTATATGTAGTGCCCCCCAAAGCCAGTCCTAATATCTGATGGCCGAGGCAGATACCGAGTATCGGCTTCTTACCGAACAGTTTCTTTGCTGCGTCAATAGCGTATGTGACAGTCTGCGGATCTCCGGGACCGTTGCTCAATACAATTCCATCGGGATTCATATTAAGGGCCTCTTCAGCGGGCGTTTGCGCCGGAACAACAGTAATATCGAATCCCGCATTGAAGAGATGACGCATGATGTTCATCTTCACACCGAAGTCATAGACGACGACCTTGAGTTGAGAGTTATCTTTGTTCTCGATTCTTGCCCCTTGCCCCTTGCCCCTTGCCCCTGTTTCTAATTCCCATAATGGCTGTGTCCATTTATAGGGTTCTTTTGTCGTTACTTCTTTGACCAGGTCAAAGGCGGATATCCCCGGGTGGCTTCTTACTTTCGCAAGGAGGCTCTCAGCATCAAGGTCAGTTGTTGAGATAATACCCATCTGTACCCCGTGGTCCCGTATATGCCTGGTCAGCGCCCTTGTGTCTATGTCGTCGATCCCGACTTTATTATTTTCTTTCAGATATTGGGCAAGGTCCTTTTGAGAGCGCCAGTTACTTGGAAAATCAAAAAATTCCCTGGCGATAAATCCTTCGACATTCGGAGCGCATGATTCAATATCTTCGGAATTTACCCCGTAATTTCCAATCTGGGAGTAGGTCATGGCTACTATCTGCCCTTTATAAGAAGGGTCAGTCAGTATCTCCTGGTACCCGGTCATGGAGGTGTTAAATACAACCTCGCCGACAGTCTCAAGGTCAGCTCCAAAGCTCCGTCCTTCAAAGACAGTGCCGTCAGCAAGTACTAATAACGCTTTTGTTCTGTTCGTTTTCATAATTTCACTTAATGGTTAACATCCGGATAAGAACTTAGAGTTTAGAGTATTCGTGTAATCTTTATCTCCTGACTTCCGACTACTGTCTTTAGTTCCATTCAAAGACCTTGCCCATTGATATGGTTTTTTCCACGGTCCCCATGAGGGTCCATTTATTAAATGGAGAATTCTTCCCTTTAGATAAAAACGCAGACGTATCAACGATGAATTTCTTCTCCGTATTGATCACTGCTATATCGGCATCAGAGTCTTCGGTTAAGGCCCCTTTCTTTATTCCCATTATTTGGGAAGGGGTCAAGGCCATTTTGATGATGAGCTGCTTCATGTCCAGGACCCCCTGATTAACGAGCTGAAGTCCCAGGGCAAAGGCTGTTTCAAGGCCGGATATTCCAAAGGCAGCAGAATCAAATTCCTTGTTTTTATCATCCACATGATGTGGGGCATGGTCTGTTGCGATTACGTCAATTGTACCATCTTTAAGCCCTTCTTTAATAGCTTCCACATCGCCGGCAGTCCTGATCGGGGGATTGACCTTCAGGTTTGTGTCATAACTTATAATCGCCTCGTCGGTCAGAGAAAAGTAGTGGGGACATGTCTCTGCCGTCACGTTTATGCCGCGTGCTTTTGCGTCCCGGATAAGTTTTACCGAACCTGCTGTTGATACATGGGCGATATGCAGTCTCCCGCCTGTCAGCTCGCAAAGGGACAGGTCTCTTGCAACCATAACTTCCTCCGCGGCCTTGGGTATGCCCCTCAACCCTACAATCGTTGAAACGAACCCTTCATTCATGACCCCGCCTTCAGACAGCTTAAGGTCTTCACAGTGAGATATGATCGGTACGTTAAATATCTTGGAATATTCAAGCGCGCGCCTCATGATGAGACTGTTTGTTACCGGATGCCCGTCATCGGAAAATGCTATGCAGCCTGCTTTCAGGAGGGCCTCAAGCTGGGTAAGCTCTTCACTTTTCTGCCCGGTGGTGATGGCCCCGATAGGATAGACCGTGCAGGAGCCTTCCTTGATGGACCTTTCGAGAATGAACTCGGTTACGGATGTCGTATCGTTGACAGGCTTTGTATTGGGCATGCAGCAGACCGTCGTAAACCCGCCCTTTACAGCAGCCAGCGTGCCTGTTTTGATGGTCTCCTTATATTCAAAGCCGGGCTCCCTCAGATGTGTATGCATGTCAACGAGACCTGGGATGACGATGCATCCGGAGGCATCAATGATTTTATCTGCGGCCGGGCCTTTGCCTTGAGGATACAGCCCCTGTATTTTGCGCCCTTTAATCAGGATGTCGCTATGGACGTCAATATTTTGCGAAGGGTCAATCACGCGGCCGTTTTTAATCAGTATATTCATTTTCTTACTCCTGCAAGAAGATATAAAACCGCCATTCTGACCGCAAGGCCGTTGGTCACCTGTTCAAGTATTACAGACTGGGGTCCGTCAGCGACGGCGGATTCGATTTCGACCCCTCTGTTCATCGGGCCTGGATGCATGACAATGGCGTTGCTCTTTGCCAGTTTGAGCCTTTCAGATGTAAGA
>JACRQA010000176.1 GCA_016222915.1 Nitrospirota bacterium
CCCGGTTTGAAGACGACAAAGACAGGGTCGTGAAAAAGCAGGACGGTGAATATACTTATTTTGCATCGGACATCTGTTATCACAAGGACAAGCTTGACAGGGGATTTGATACAATTATTGATATATGGGGCGCGGACCATCACGGTTATATCCCCCGGATCAGGTCCGTGCTTGAGGCCTTTGATCTGCCGAAAGACAAATTTAAGGTGATATTGATACAGATGGTATCTCTTCTCAGGCACGGGCAGCCCGTGCAAATGTCAAAGAGGGCCGGGGAATTTATAACGCTCCGAGAGGTCATCGACGAGGTCGGCCCGGACATCACCAAGTTTATTTTTCTTACGAGAAAGGCCGACAGTCAGCTTGAATTTGATATCGACGTTGCAAAAGAGCAGTCAGCGGAAAACCCGGTCTTTTATGTTCAGTATGCATTTGCCCGTATATCGAGCCTGTTCCGGCAGGCGGAAGAAAAAGGGGTCAAGGGCCAAGGGTCAGGGGGCAAGGGTACCAATGACCTTTCCGCATTAATAGAGGACGAAGAAATCTTGCTTATCAAAAAGCTCCTTCAGTATCCAATGGTCTTTGAGGGGGCCGCCCTGGCTTGCGAGCCTCACAGGATAACTTATTATTTACAGGAGCTGGCCGGTGTCTTCCATGCCTATTATTACAAGCACAGGATCATATCGGATGATAACAGGCTTTCACTTGCAAGACTCAGTCTCTGTGAAGGAGTAAAGATCGTGCTTGAAGAAGGTTTGAAACTTCTTGGGGTCTCCGCCCCGGAAAGGATGTGACCGCCATGTTATATGTAATTGCATTGACCATTCATGTGATGTCTATCGTCATCTGGATCGGAGGGGTGGCCTTTGTGACCCTGGTGACCTTTCCCATGATCCTGCGCATGGATAAATCACTTGAAATGGTGATGGTGTTCCAGGGAGTAGAACACAGGTTCGGGAAAATCGCAAAGGTAATGGTCATCCTTGCCGGATTGTCCGGGCTGTATCTGATAACTGAAAAGGGATTGAGCCCCGGTGTATGGATAATGATCGTCCTGTGGGTCGTTTATGCGTCGCTCTTGTTCGGCCTGGAGAAATTGATATTCGCAAAACTGTTCTCAAGGCCGGGCGCGCAGGCTGATATGAAGACGATCTTCAACGCGCTTCAGATATTTCACTGGGTCGTGCTTGGGCTGAGCCTGTTTGCGATTGCCGCCGGGATTTATGCGGGGCATTATTAACGGCGAGTTATGAGTTATGGATTCAGGGTCATCAAATCAGACGGCAACGCGCGTCTCGGTCAATTATCTACCCAGCGCGGAATAATCAACACCCCAGCCTTTATGCCTGTCGGGACCAACGCTACGGTCAAGGCCATGAGCCCCGACGAAATGAAAGAGCTTGGCGCTGAAATACTCCTGTCAAATACATACCATCTCTATCTCAGGCCCGGTCATGAGATCATCAAAGAAGTCGGCGGGCTTCACAAGTTCATGAAATGGGACGGCCCTATTCTTACGGACAGCGGGGGGTTCCAGGTGTTCAGCCTTTCACCCTTGAGGAAGATCAGGGATGACGGAGTGGAGTTCAGATCGCATATTGACGGCTCATTACACTTCCTGACGCCGGAGCTCGTGATGGAAATACAGGCCGCGCTCGGCTCCGACATTGCGATGGTGTTTGACGAATGCACGCCGTATCCTGCAACGAGGGAGTATGCGCTGAAGTCATTGAAGTTGACGACCGAGTGGGCGAAGAGGTGTAAGGAATTCAAGGGTCAGAGAGTAAAAGAAGGGGCAAGGGTCCAGGGTCAGGGGTCAAGGGTATTGTTGGAAGATGCAAGTTTATTGTCTTCTACCCTTGCCCCTTGCCCCTTGCCCCTTGCCCCGCAATCTTTATTCGGCATTGTCCAAGGCGGAATCTATAAAGACCTCAGAAAGCAGAGCGCGGAGGAACTTATCGAGCTTGACTTCGACGGATATGCCCTTGGCGGACTCAGCGTCGGCGAGCCCAAGCAACTGATGTATGAGATGATCAATTATGCGACGCCTCTTTTACCGCAGGACAAACCCCATTATCTCATGGGCATCGGCGACCTCATGGATGTGCTTGAGGCGGTTGCGGCGGGTATAGATATGTTTGACTGCGTGATGCCGACCAGGAATGCGCGCAATGGGACATTGTTTTCCAGCCGGGGAAGGATCAGCATTAAACGCGAAGAATTTAAAAAAGACCCCGGACCACTTGACCCGGACTGTACCTGCTACACATGCAGGAATTACTCAAGATCATTCCTGCGGCACATGTTTATGAGCCGGGAGATACTTTCGATGAGATTAAACTCCCTCCATAATCTCCATTTCTATCTTGAGTTTTTCAGAAAGATGCGCGAGGCCATCGGCAACGGCAGGTTTGAGCAATTCAGGAAAGAACAGACCGTGATTATGCAAAACAATTTTCACGGGGGATAGTTTATAACCACCCCGTACCCATCCTTGGCAAGGAGGGGATTTATCTTCTCCCCTTTGCAAGGGGAGATACAGAGGGTATTGGTTACATCGTCTTCCCATCCTGCTATAATTGTCCCATGAACATCCTCATCACAGGCGGCACCGGGTTCATAGGCACACCATTGGCCCGCGAGCTTCGCGGTAAGGGCCACAGTGTCACCGTTACCACGAGAAGGCCTTCTGACTCAAAGGACAAATTAACATGGTCGGCCCCCGCGCTAATCCCGCCGGATATAATTTCCAGGTTCGATGCCGTCATCAATCTTGCAGGTGAACCTATTGCACCCAGACGCTGGACAAAAGACAGGAAGGAGCGCATCCTGTCAAGCCGCATCAACACTACACGGGCGCTTGTGGAATCAATAAGACAAATAGAACACACCCCTTTATCCCCTCTTGATAGAGGGGAGAGAAAAAGGCTGCCGAAGGTTTTGATAAGCGCCTCTGCGGTGGGTTTTTACGGAGCTCACGGCGATGAGTACGTGACAGAGGACACCCCGCCAGCTGGTGATTTCCTTGCCGATGTCTGTAAACAATGGGAAGCGGAGGCATATAAAGCGCTGGACCTTGGCATCAGGGTGGTTACTGTCAGGATCGGCGGGGTACTGGAAGCCGATGGTGGAGCGCTGCCGATGATGGCGCTGCCGTTTAAATTCTTTTTGGGCGGCCCGATAGGCAGCGGAAGGCAGTGGTTCTCATGGATTCACAGGGATGACATAATCGGCATTATAATTTTCGCCCTGGAAAATGATTCCGTATCAGGCCCAGTGAATATGACCGCGCCTAATCCGGTCACTAATAGAGAATTCAGCAGGTCGCTTGGACAGGTACTTCATCGGCCGTCGTTTCTTGCAGTGCCGGGCATTGTCGTTAAATTAATGCTTGGAGAACTGGGGGCCGTGCTTTTGACAGGGCAGCGAGTATTGCCTGAGAAGATTTTGAGGGCCGGGTATAGATTTAAATATTCAGATGTCAGCCAGGCGCTCAGGGCCATATTGGGGAAATAGAGATCTTCTCCGGGTCGAGTACAATCCTACATACATCAAAGCCGCAAAGCAACACTAAACAAGTGCGCGTTGAATTTATTACACGTTAATTGTAAAATTCCATCGTGGAATTTCAGGAAGATCGCATGGAATGTGTACGCTCTGCCGGGAAGTGGGTCCTTTTTGCTCTCATCTTCAGCGCATCCTATACACAGGCCTTTCTCTATGCGGCAAACCAGCATGACAAGTTTCTCCATGGACTGGCAATGGCAGGGGAAGGTCTCCTGAATGAAGACTGGACCGCCCGGACTACCGACCCCCTCCCTGCCTTCGGTTTTCTCGTATATTTGACAAGCGCGTTCCTTCACAAATACTTTTTCTACGCATATTACGTAGTTCTTTTTGGGATATATATCTACAGCCTCATGGGGACCGCTGCAATTGTCTTTGACTTGAAAAAATCAAAACTCAACTACCTTGCCGTATTTACCGTTGTTCTTCTGTATCACTCCCGCCTTGCCCGGGTAAAGATACTGGAGCGGGGTGTCGCCGGACAATATCTGCTTGGTCCGGAATTCCAGAATAGCGTATTCGGGGTGTTGCTGATACTTTCCATATACCTGTTTCTTCGCAGGTATTTTGTCTGGTCGGTCATCTCGCTGGTCTTTGCTGCAATAATGCACTCAGCGTACCTGTTTCACGCCGGACTGCTCACCATTTCTTACATGATTGTGTCACTCAGGGAGACGAAGAGCGTGAAGAAACCTGTTCAGTTAGGTCTCCTGGCACTTGCCCTGGTCTCGCCTGTCCTATGGTATAACATGGCCTACCTGGACTTTACGTCTAAGGAGATCTTTCAGAAGTCCATGTATATCATGACCCATATCAGAATTCCCCATCATTCTCTTCCCTCAGTGTGGCTTGATGCCTCTGAATACTTGAAAGTGGGGGTAATGATCGCGGGGTTATACCTTGTGAGAAAGAGCGTCCTCTTCATTGTCCTGCTCATTCCGTTCCTGGCTGGGGCTGTTCTTACGGTGGCCCAACTGCTGACCGGGAGTGATGCCATTGCTTACTTTGCCCCCTGGCGCGTGTCGGTATTCCTTGTCCCTGTCTCAGGCTGTATCATTGCAGCCTCTATTGTCTCCATGCCTTTTAAGAGATATCAGCTCGAATCAAATGAGAACGCGAAAAAGATTTCGCGTCTCTGTGTCGCCATCATCGCCCTTCTGGTAATTTCAGGCACAGCCTATCAAATAAGAGACTACGTGAGGTTGTCATCAGATAAGACACTCCCCCTGATGAATTTTGTAAGAGAGACCAAAGCGTCCGGGCAAATATATTTGATACCCCCGAGAACAGACCGGTTCATGGGGTTCCGGTTATATACGGGAGCCCCTATTCTCATTCATTGGAAGTCGGAACCCTACAAGGACGTTGAGCTTCTTCAATGGTACGACCGGGTGCTCATTGCGCAGCGCTTCTATGCAGCGGAAGGGCATGAAGCGTGCGCCATATTGCAAAAGATCGTGGATGATTACGGGGTGACCCATGTTATTATGGATTCAGCAAGGGTCATGAGAGACTGCAGTATGCTGAAGGAGATATTCACTGAAAACGGTCTGTCGCTTCTTCGGATCGACCTCAGGAAAAATGTGTCGGGATAACGTCTATGTTAATTACGTCTCAATCCACCCACTGCAATTTCCTCACAAAGTCCCTGTTCTCAATAAACCATTTGACCGTCTTCTCAATGCCCGCTTCAAGCGGCATGGTAGGTTTCCAGCCAAGGACTTTTTTGGCCTTATCAATATGCGCCCATGTTGCGGTGACATCTGCGGGGTGAAGTTTATATCTCCTGATCTTTGCCTTCTGCCCGAGGAATTTCTCTAACAGACCGATTACATAATTCAGCTTGACAGGGTGGTCGCCCCCGAGATTGAATATCTCAAAGCCAGCAGGCCGCAATGACCTGATAGTGCCGTCTGCAATGTCGTCGATATAAGTAAAGTCCCTGGTTTGGCTGCCGTCTCCGTAAAGAGGGATCGGTTTGCCCGCATCCATGCTCCTGAGAAATTTAAAGATGCTCATATCAGGCCTGCCTGCAGGACCGTAGACGGTGAAATATCTCAGGACGCTGATATCAAGTCCGTAGAGATAGTGGTATGCATGGCAGATTGCCTCAGCGGCCTTCTTTGTAGCGGAGTAAGGGGCAAGAGGTGTGTCCGTCCGGGAGGTCTCTTTGAAGGGCATATCAAGAGACGCATAAAGACTTGAGGTGGAGGCCAGGACGAATTTTTTTACCTTATGGTTTTTGGAGCACTCCAGGAGGTTCAGGGTCCCTTTCGTATTGGTATCCAGGTATACCCACGGGTCTTCTACCGAGGCCCTTACGCCTGCCCTGGCTGCAAGATTTATGATCGCATCTACTTTATTATCTTCAAAGACTTTTTTCAGTTTGTTAAAGTCGCCGATATCGACCTTGTAAAATTTGAAGCCGGGATATTTCTTTAAAGAACTGAGCCGCCACGTCTTAAGCGCCGGGTCATAATAGTTGTTGATATTGTCAACTCCTATTATATTCTTGTCCATCTCCAGGAGCAGTTGAGAGACCTTCCAGCCGATGAAACCTGCACAGCCTGTTACAAGCACATTCTTTCCCCGGAACCGGCTGTTTGCAGTTGCTTTCTTCATTAAAAAACCTCCGCTAAAAATATTCTTAACGCAGCAAGTAAACCAGACAACATATTCTGATTTGATATAATACAGCAACAAAGGAAGCTAAGACAACAGACCCCGATGGATCTCCCGTTTACAGGCTTTCAGATATATTTCCTTTTCTATATACTATAGGATTATGACGCACCTGGAAAAAGCGATAAAAATGACGCGGCCCTACTGGCCGAGGATAACTGCGGGGATTGTCCTGGGGCTTATGGTCTCGGGTATCACCGCGGCGATTGCCTGGCTTGTCAAGCCGGCGCTTGATGAGGTGCTGGTCCGGAAGAATTACGAGTACATGAAATTCGTCCCCTTCGGCATCGTTGCTCTCTTTATATTAAAAGGCGTTCTGACCTTCTGCCAGACATATCTGATGAAGTCCGCTGCAATGAAGATGATCAGGGAGCTGAGGAACAAATTATTTGACCGCATCCTGTATCTCCCTGTCAGTTATTTCAATAAAGAATCTTCGGGGGCCGTCATTTCAAGGATAATAACCGACGTCGGCGTGCTGGACGGCCTTGTCTCTCACGTTATTAAAAATTTTGTAATGGAAATTCCGACTGTAATATTCCTCCTGGGGATTGCTTTCTACCGTAGCTGGAAGGTGACGATGATGACCCTGGTCCTTGTTCCCCTTATCGGCCTGAGCACCAGGAAGTTCGGCAAGAATGTCAAGAAAAAGAGGAAGGAGGCGCAAAGGAGGATTTCTCTCCTGACGCACCGGATAGGGGAAGCCATCATCGGCACGAGGATCATAAAGGTCTTTAACCGTGAGGGCATGGTAGGGGAAAAATATCATGATGAAAACCAGCGCTATTACAGGGAGATGATGCGGGTGGTCCGGCTCAAGGAGTTTACCCTGCTGGTCATTGAAATCATTACCGGGCTCGGCATTGCCTTCGCTCTCTGGTTCGGATTTTTGCTCATTGCGAGAGGTGAATTGTCTCCCGGCGCACTGGCCTCGATCCTTGTGGCCATCTATATGATCTTCTCCCCGATCAAAAAAATAGGCGAGGCCTATACAACTTACCAGGAAACCAAGGCCTCAATGGAGAGGGTGGACACGATATTCGATACAGATATCGAAGCCACCGGGACGATAAAGATCGAGAGCTTCAATGATTCATTGAAATTTGACAATGTGTCTTTCGCGTATCCGGGGAATAAATCCCCGGTGCTGAAGGACATTGATTTGGAGATCGCGCACGGTGAAGTCATCGCCATAGTCGGACAGAGCGGCGCGGGCAAGTCCACCCTGGTGGACCTTATTCCCCGGTTTCATTCGCCTACAAAAGGGAC
>JACRQA010000067.1 GCA_016222915.1 Nitrospirota bacterium
CGCATTTCCCATCGGATGAACACGGGCTGTCATATTTTGACGGCACTCATCTCTATGCGCACGATGACCCGAAGAAAGGATATCACCCTGAATGGAACTGCTATATCTTCAATCACGGCAGGAGCGAGGTAAGGAACTTCCTCATCAGCAGCGCCTTGTTCTGGCTTGAGAAATACCATATCGACGGCCTCAGGGTCGATGCCGTAGCTTCCATGCTCTACCTTGATTATGCGAGGAATGAGGGTGAGTGGATCCCGAATATGTACGGGGGGAATGAAAACCTGGAGGCAATCAGTTTTATAAAACGGTTGAACGAGGCGGTCTACAGCGCGCACCCGGACGTGCAGACCATTGCTGAAGAATCCACGGCATGGCCTATGGTATCAAGGCCCGTTCACCTGGGCGGGCTGGGTTTCGGAATGAAATGGAACATGGGATGGATGCACGATACATTGAAATACTTCTCGAATGAACCTGTGCACCGCAAATATCATCACAACCAGCTGACGTTCAGTATCTGGTACGCCTTCTACGAAAACTTCGTCCTCCCGCTTTCACATGATGAGGTCGTGCACGGCAAGGGCGCGCTGATCGGCAAGATGCCGGGTGACGAATGGCAGAGCAACGCGAACCTCAGGCTTATGTTCGGGTACATGTACGGCCATCCAGGGAAGAAGCTGCTGTTTATGGGCGGTGAGATCGGGCAATGGAAGGAATGGGTACACGAGGAGAGCGTAGAGTGGCACGCCCTTGAATTTCCGTATCATCAGGGAGTGCAGAAGTGGATGAAAGACCTGAATCACGTATACAAAAACGAGCCCGCGCTATATGAGCTGGATTTTTCCAACGACGGTTTTGAATGGGTCGATTTTCACGACTGGGAGGACAGCATCATAAGTTTTATCCGAAAGGGTAAAACGACCGGTGATATAATACTCGTGGTCTGCAATCTCACGCCTGTCCCGCGCTACAACTACAGGGTAGGCGCTCCGAGGGGAGGCTGGTGGAGGGAAGTCCTGAACAGCGATGCTGAGGTTTACGGGGGAAGCGGCTGCGGAAATGCCGGCGGCGCTGAGGCCCAACCTGTCCCGGCACAGGGGAGGGACCATTCTCTTTCACTGACATTGCCTCCGCTGGGGGTGTTGTTTTTTAAAATTTCCTGATCTATGCAACGCTACATCTGTATTCATGCCCACTTCTATCAGCCTCCTCGGGAAAACCCGTGGCTTGAGGCCGTTGAGATACAGGATTCCGCTGCTCCGTATCATGACTGGAACGAACGGATAACAGCGGAATGCTATGCGCCTAACGCCGCCTCCAGGATACTTGACGGCAAGGGGCGCATTTCAAATATCGTAAGCAACTACGCGCGCATAAGTTTTAATTTCGGCCCGACACTCCTGTCGTGGATGGAGAAATATTCCCCTGATGCGTATCAGGCCGTTCTGCAGGCAGACAAACGCAGCGCAGAGTTGTACTCAGGCCACGGCAATGCAATCGCCCAGGTCTACAATCACATGATAATGCCCCTTGCGGACAGCCGTGACAAACGCACGCAGGTAAAATGGGGGCTAAGGGATTTTGAGTATCGCTTTAAACGCCCTCCGGAAGGCATGTGGCTCGCTGAAACCGCGGTAGACAATGAGACCCTCAATATACTCGCCGAGCACGGCATTAAGTTTACTATACTTGCCCCCCGGCAGGCCGCGAAGGTGAGGAAGATCGGAACGGGTAAATGGAAAGATGTGAGCGGTGGCGTCATTGACCCGGCAAGGGCCTATCTGTGCAAACTGAAGTCGGGCCGGAGGATAAATATATTTTTTTATGACGGCCCGATATCCCAGGCCGTTGCCTTTGAGAAACTGCTGGACAGGGGAGAGGATTTTGTAAACCGGCTCCTTTCCGGTTTTACGGATATCAGGAAATGGCCGCAGCTCCTCCATATCGCCACGGACGGGGAAACCTACGGACATCATCACCGGTTCGGAGATATGGCCCTCGCTTACGCCCTGAATCATATTGAGGCAAACGGGACCGCCAAGCTGACAAATTACGGTGAGTACCTTGAGAAGCATCCCCCCACCCATGAAGTGCAGGTATTCGAGAATTCCTCGTGGAGCTGTATTCACGGCATTGAACGGTGGAAAAGCAATTGCGGGTGTAATTCCGGCGGACGCCCCGGATGGAGCCAGGAGTGGCGCGGCCCGCTGCGTGAGTCACTTGACTGGCTGAGAGGCCAGCTTGCATTCAGGTTTGAGCACAAGGCCAAGCAGTATGTTGAAAACGCATGGAAGGCGAGGGACGATTTCATTGAGGTAATACTCGACCGTTCGGAAAAAAGCGTTGATGATTATTTTAAGAGACATTCGAAAAAAGACATGTCTCCTGACGGCAAAGTCCTGATGCTTAAAATGCTTGAAATGCAGAGGCACACGATGCTGATGTATACGAGCTGCGGCTGGTTTTTTGATGAGCTGTCGGGGATCGAAACGGTGCAGGTGCTTCAGTACGCGGGAAGGGCGGTCCAGTTGTCCGAAGATATTATGCAGGACAATCTGGAAGGCGCCTTCATGAAGAGACTTTCAACGGCAAAGAGCAACCTGCCCGAGCATGAGAACGGGACGGTCATCTACAAGAAATTCGTCAAACCGGCGCTCATCGACCTCAAGAAGGTCGCGGCGCATTATGCGGTGAGCTCTGTCTTTGAGGAAGACGTCGATGAGACAGGGATATTCAGTTACACGGTCCGGAATGAAGACTACCGGAAGATAACGGCAGGTATAGCGGCCCTTGCAATCGGAAGGACCACCGTATCTTCGAATATCACACGGGACTCCGGGGACGTAAGTTTTTGTGTCCTGCACCTTGGCGGTCATGCGGTAAACGGAGGGGTCGGCGCATATTTCGGTGAATCGCTGTACCGGTCCATGAAAGAGGAAATGATAAGGGCCTTTGAAAAGGGGGCATATGCGGACATTGTCCGGCTGATGGACCATCATTTCGGGACGCATAATTATTCATTGATAAACCTGTTCAGGGACCGGCAGCGCAAAATTCTGGAGCATCTCATTGCCGGGACCATCGAGGACTTCGTCGATACATACACCTCCATATATGACACTAACCGTATACTTATGGGATTTATATTGGAAGAGGCAGGCATGCCTGTTCCGAAGGCCTTCCGGGCCGCAGCGGAATTGACCCTTAACACCAGACTGAAGAACGCATTTTCAGAAGAGGAGTTGGATGTGGACGGTATACAGGAGCTTGTCCGCGACTTCAGGCGATGGAACATCTCGGCTGACTCCCCGGAGATCGAGCTTTCGGTAAGGCGCAGGTTTGAAGGCATGATGAACAGATTAAATGTCCGGCCGCTGGATTTTAGTTATCTGCTTGAGATTGAAAGGCTGCTGGAGCTGATTAAATTACTGCCTGCGGAAATAAACTACTGGCACATGCAGAACATCTATTACAAAACAGCAGACGCCTTCGTCAGAGACGCGTCCTTAAAGAGGGCACAGGGCGATGAAGAGGCTTCGAGATGTATAGATGCGTTCAAGTATCTGGGGGAGCTGCTGAACTTTAATGTCTCGGCCATATTAAAAGAATTATGAACGGGGAACGCCCACTGCATTTCCGGTCTTCGCAAGGGGGAAGGCGGCTTTTCAGGACACCTGCAGAAAACCCTTTTTGATCATCATGTCCTCTATTTTTCCTATATGAATTTTTTCGGCGGCAATGATCTTCTGGCTGAGCGATTCATAATCAGACGCAAATAAATTGGCGGTCATTTCATTTGTAAATGTCTCGACCATGGATTCCTCCAGTTGAAGGGCGATCTTGAAAGCTTCTTCAAGCGTTACGGGACGGGTCAGAATGCGCTGGCTTTGCCCGTGGACAAAAGCCAGGGTCTTCTCAACAATATCCATAGAGGGCATCAGGTCCTCTGAAGGGAGGAGGTCAATCGCCTCATAATGGGCGGCATCCGACAGCCAGAAGGAATGCTGCAGCTCGTCCCTGTAAAGGTCTTCCCAGAATTCCCTGTATTGAGGGAATAAATCTGCAAATGAACCGTAAATGGATGCAACCATGTCTTCTACCACCTTGCAGCCATTTATGAATTTCTTTAATGCCATAACGTTGTGGAAATACAGACAGTCAAGATTTGCTTGCTGATATGATAACTATGCGGGAGTGGTAATTTCAAGGAGAAAAAAGGGGGAAGATGGTAGTCCCTCAGTTACGGGGAGGGTCCCCCTTTGTCATTCCGGGCTTGTCCCGGAATCTCATTGCTTGTGAGTGTACCATCATCGTAGTTGAATGAAGGCGCCTTCAAAGGTCTTTGCGCACTGCCACCCTCTGATAGAATTCGCACTTTAGGCAGTCCCCCAATTTCTGTGCAATGGCGCCGCTGACCTGTTTTCCGCAATATGTGCCTGCTATGGCCCAGCATATTCGCCCGTAATCGGGATAAGCGGGACATCTCAGTCCGGCCGCGCCCTCTGCTTTTTCCACGCCGCATTTATGGAATTCCCAGCACTTCATTTTCTTGCCTTCTTCTTCGCTCTGATATGGTAAAAGCAGTTTGAAGGATGTGCCTTTGTCCAGCTCACTTTCCACTTTTATTAATCCGTTATGCTCATCTATGATCTTCTTGCATATGGAAAGCCCGAGTCCCGTGCCCTTGCCTATTTCTTTTGAAGAATAGAACGGCTCAAATATCATGGACAGTTTGTCTGCCGGTATGCCATGTCCGGTGTCAGCGACTTCTATCGAGACATAATGGACATAATTTAATTCTTCTATACATGTTTTTATACGGACCGTGCCTCCCCCCGGCATTGCCCCTATCGCATTTGAGATAAGATTGTTTATCGCCAGCCTGAGCGCGTCTCTGTCAATCAATATCTTTGGAAGCGTAGTACTTAAGTCCTCCTGCACCTGTATCGACTGTTCTTTACACGAGATGAGGAAAGTCTGAAGGGCCTCATTAACGGTCCCGTTTACCGGCTGATATATGAAGTTGTATTTTACCTCCCTTGAAAACGTCAGGATATCTTTCAGTATGCGTTCCAGCCGGTTGACCTCCGATATGATAATATCGGCATGCTCCTTTTCCCTTGCCATTACCAGGACACATTCTTTTTCATTTGTTATTTGAGATAATTTCTTTTCAAGCCTCCTGGCAAACCCTCCTATGGACGTCAGTGGATTTCTTATCTCATGGGCTATGTCCGCGGCCATTCTCCCAAGTTCGGACATCTTTTCCACCTGTACCAGTCTTCCGTGGACTTTCTGCAGCTCTTCGATATACCTCCTCAAATCCTTATTGAGATTCGTTATCTCAAGCTTGGCCTTCTTCAGCCTCTGGGACAGCAAGCCGAGGGTCATGGCCAATAAATACAGGAAGGCGATCCTGACGGAAAGGTCCGCCCAATGCTGTTTGTAAATATCGAGACCGCCGCTTGTAATGTAAAGCGCTGCGGCTGTCGTGGCAATGACGGCCCCGCCGATGAGTCCATAGTAAAAAGAATAAAGGGCAGTCATTAAATGAAAGGCATGGATGAAAGGGCTGACAAATCCTCCCGTGGCCTTTACAAAAAGCGAGGTAAAGAGGAAATCAAAGAAGAGGAACAGGCCATAAATGGCCGTCTTCTTCCCAGGGTAAAAAAACAGCCAGATATATATCAAGGCGGAGTAACCGACAAAGAAAATAAAAAGATTGCTTGCATCGTCGAATCTCTTCGGGGAGATATCGGAGAATATCAGCCAGCCGATGCCGCCGCATAGGATTATGATCCGCAGGAAGATAAAGGCGATTTCAGCGATCTCCAGGCAAGGTTTGACATTGTCCCAAAGAGAGCTTGAACGTTATTACTAATATAGGATATTTAAAGACTGGAAATTTATCAATACAGGATGCGGATTTGTTTTTTTACATGAGCAGGGCTATTGTGAAAAAGACTGTTTTCCGATACTATCATAGGATGTTTCTCGATGGACTTCTGAAAATTATAAAATTCATACTTGTTGCTGCGGTCATCGTCTTTCCGGTCCTTTCTTCTGCCGATTCCGGGAGTGTCTATAAGAAAACCATGGGATCGATTGCAGTTGTGACGGCATATAGCAGGGCAGGGGAGCCGCTTACCGAGGGAAGCGGTTTTGTCGCGAGTGATGACGGGGCGATAGTTACGAACTATCACGTGGTCGGCATCGCAAAGGCCATAAAGGTGAGGATGGGCAGTAAGATACTGGATGTGCAGGGTGTGATATACGGTGATAAGGACAATGACCTTGTCGTTCTTAAGACAAAGGGAAAGGGCATGCCTGCAGTCAGGTTCGGAGACAGCGACAAGATACGCCAGGGCGAAAAAGTTTATATAGTGAGCGG
>JACRQA010000177.1 GCA_016222915.1 Nitrospirota bacterium
CCCTTGTGAACATCGTTATGTGGATCGTTGGCTTGCGATTCATCGAAATATCCGTTATTGAGCCATTAGGCTATAAAGAAATGATAGAGCTCGTAAGCAAAATGGGCTGGATAGTGCTCGTAGTTTTTTTAATATTTCGTTCATGGGGTTTCTATAATTACAAAAGATTTGGAAAGAGGTCCCGACGCATGAGCTCTCCGCCGGTCACTATTGAACATCTGGCCGAGCATTTTCAGATTCCCGTTGAGCAGGTCAAAAACATGCAGTTACAGAAAGAGATTGTATGGAACAATCCAGGCTTGTCTGAAGCATCAAAGTGAATAAACAACTCCTCAACTTGCCGCCAGTAGAATTACTTCTTAATTGTGATATAATGTCTCATAAATAATTTTGTAATTCCAACTAATAACGCATTAATAATTGGTTTAAAGGAGTGACGAACATTTTGCTGTTCAGGAATATTATTTGAAATTTTAGCAACGTTAAAATATTTTCACCCTACTATTGACAAAAATAATTATCCCTGATAAACTTTTTAGGTTTTCCCGATAGACGGGAAAGGTTCTTGAAAATACTTAACTTAAATTGACACGGAGGAGTTTTGCCGACTATTACCCAGTTAGTTAAAAACGGAAGGCAGCAGGCGACAAATAAAACCAAGTGCCCGGCCCTTTCAAAATGTCCCCAGAGACGCGGGGTATGCACGAGGGTTTATACGACTACTCCGAAAAAGCCGAATTCCGCATTAAGAAAAGTGGCGAGATTGAGATTGACAAATAAAATGGAAGTTACCGCATATATACCGGGCGTTGGTCATAACCTCCAGGAACATTCTATCGTCCTTATAAGAGGCGGCAGGGTCAAAGACCTTCCAGGTGTCAGGTACCATATAGTCAGAGGGGTCCTCGATACACTCGGCGTGGCAGATCGCAGAAGAGGGCGGTCAAAATACGGCGCCAAAAAACCAAAATAATTATCAGGTAACCGAATATGCCAAGAAGAAGAGTAGCAGCAAAAAGAGAAATATTGCCGGACCCTATTTATAACAGCAAACTTGTAAGCAAGTTTGTTAATTCCATCATGAAAGATGGAAAGAAGTCTACAGCGGAAAGGACGTGCTACGGCGCCTTGGACATTATTAAAGCAAAGACCGGCAATGATCCTCTGAATGTTTTTAAGACTGCTCTTGAAAATGTAAAGCCCGTACTCGAGGTCAAATCGAGACGAGTCGGCGGCGCGACGTATCAGGTCCCTGTAGATATAAGACCGCAGAGGAGAATCGCACTGGCTTTTAGGTGGATCATCGGATATTCCCAGAAACGGGGAGAAAAGACCATGCGGGAAAAGCTGGCAGGCGAGTTGATGGACGCGGCAAATAACACGGGAGCAACAATAAAAAAGAAAGAAGACACTCATAAAATGGCCGATGCGAACAAGGCCTTTGCCCATTTTAAGTTTTAGATGGTAATGACAGAAATGGAAAAAACGGTAGTTGATATGACACTGGAAAAGACAAGAAATATAGGAATAATGGCCCACATAGACGCCGGGAAGACCACTGTGACGGAGCGTATCCTTTTTTATACCGGCGTTACTTATAAGATAGGTGAAGTTCATGAAGGGACCGCTGTGATGGATTGGATGATTCAGGAACAGGAAAGGGGCATAACGATCACATCGGCTGCCACCACATGTTTCTGGAACGATAACAAAATAAATATAATAGATACTCCCGGACATGTTGATTTCACGATCGAAGTGGAGCGTTCATTGAGGGTCCTTGACGGCGCAGTTGCGCTATTTGATGCAGTTTCGGGTGTGGAGCCTCAGTCAGAGACCGTCTGGCGTCAGGCTGAAAAATATAAGGTCCCAAGGATCGCATTCATAAATAAGATGGACAGGATGGGCGCTGACTTTTTCATGAGTGTCAAGTCAATGGTTGAACGACTTGGTGCAACACCTGTCCCTGTGCAGATACCGGTAGGCTCGGAAGATGCGTTCAGGGGCGTTGTCGATTTAATAAGCATGAAGGCCCTTGTTTTTGATGACGAAACATTGGGGGCCAATTACGTTGAAACAGATATACCGGAGGACCTTGTCCCCAGCGCCCTCGAACACAGAGAGAAGATGCTTGAGGCGGTAGCGGATTATAACGATGAAATGATGGAGAAATACCTTGCCGGAGAGGAGATAACGCCGGACTTGATAATCTCCGCATTGAGAAAGGGGACTATTGAGTTGAAAATAACCCCCGCCCTCTGTGGTTCAGCCTTTAAAAATAAAGGGGTCCAGCTGCTCCTTGATGCAATCATAAGATACCTTCCCTGCCCTACTGATGTCCCTCCTATAATGGGAATAGAGCCTCGTTCAGGAAATAGTGTTGTAAGAAAAGTATCCGATGATGAGCCGTTTTCCGCAATTGCATTTAAAATAATGACTGACCCGTTTGTCGGGCAGCTCACGTTTCTGAGGGTCTACTCCGGAACGATCTCGTCAGGTTCTTACATATATAATTCAACCAAGGATGTAAAAGAGCGGGTAGGCAGGCTCCTGAAGATGCATGCAAACAAGAGGGAAGATGTCAAGGCAATTCAGGCGGGGGATATTGTCGCCGTAGTAGGTTTGAAAAGCACCCTTACAGGAGATACCCTCTGTGACGCCGCCAATCCCATTATCCTTGAGTCCATGGAATTCCCGGAGCCTGTTATTTCGGTTGCGATTGAGCCAAAGACCAAAGCTGACCAGGAGAAACTCTCTGTAGCGCTTGGAAAACTCGCACAGGAAGATCCGTCGTTTAAGGTTTCATTTGACGAGGAAACCGGGCAGACGATCATTTCAGGTATGGGCGAGCTTCATCTTGATATAATCGTTGATCGTCTTTTAAGGGAGTTTAAGGTGGGGGCCAACGTAGGTAAGCCTCAGGTCGCTTACAGGGAGACAGTAAAGGACAAAGTAAAAGCTGAAGGTAAATTTGTAAGGCAATCCGGCGGACGCGGTCAATATGGCCATGTTTTTATAGAACTGGAACCGTTAGGGCTTGCCGGTGGTTTTGAATTTGCCAATAAAATTGTCGGAGGCTCTATACCGAGAGAATATGTGTCCGCTGTAGAAAAGGGCATTAAGGAAGCTCTTGAAAACGGCGTGCTTGCAGGTTATCCGGTTGTCGATGTTAAAGTCACATTGTATGACGGGTCATATCATGAGGTCGACTCATCGGAGATGGCGTTTAAAATTGCCGGCTCCATGGCCTTTAAGAACGCCGCAAAGAAGGCAAAGCCTGTATTGCTGGAGCCAATAATGAGTATCGAGGTGGTGACACCTGAAGAATATATGGGAGAAGTTATCGGTGACCTTAACTCAAGGAGGGGTAGGATCCAGACCATGAATCAGCGGTCCAATGTCCGTGTGATTGCAGCGCAGGTCCCTCTGTCATCTATGTTCGGATACGCTACGGACCTGAGATCAAAGACCCAGGGACGTGCTACATATACCATGCAGATTTCCCATTATGAAGAAGTCCCGAAGAATATATCTGAAGATATTGTAATGAAGGTAAAGGGAGGATAAAGCTGTTTAGCAGTGAGCGGTTGGCTATGAGAAAGATAACTCGAAGCTAAATGCTAATTGCTAAAAGCTAAGAAACCAGGAGGCGAAGATGGCCAAGGCAAAATTTGAGAGAGTAAAGCCGCATGTAAATATAGGAACGATAGGGCACGTCGACCACGGGAAGACGACGTTGACGGCAGCGATAACAAAGACGCTGTCGTTGAGGGGGAAGGCGGACTTTCGCGCGTTTGATTCAATCGACAATGCGCCTGAAGAGAAGGCAAGAGGGATAACCATAGCAACAGCGCATGTGGAATATGAGAC
>JACRQA010000193.1 GCA_016222915.1 Nitrospirota bacterium
AGGGCGCTTGAGACATCCGCCTGTGCCGGTTCAACGCACAGGATAGAGGCCGGGACTGGAAAGAGTTCCATATTCATTTATCCCGGCCACCGATTTCAGATTGCAGACGCCATCATTACAAATTTTCATTTGCCGGGGTCAACGCCGATGATGCTTGCCTCTGCCTTCTCCGGGCTTGCCCTCCTGAAAAAGGCATACGGCATCGCGCAGCGTGAAGGCTACAGATTTTATTCATACGGAGACGCTATGCTGCTGCTTTGACTGGCAGCTTTAATGCATTCAAAACAGGTGTAAAACATGTTTACATCGGCTCAGCTATTAAGCTTGCTTTATTAGTACTCTTGCATTATATTTAGACATAACAGCGGAAGGGACATTTTTATTACCGCAAATTGCTCATATGATTTTTCAATAAAGGAAAATGCCAACGGTCAAACAGGAGCTGGATCTAGGAGAAGAGAAAGACCTTTCATCTATCTATGGGAGGCTGGATACAACACTCAAGGTCATGGAAGAGGCCCTTGGCATTGAGGCCTCAATCAGAGGCAGTAAAGTATTTCTTCAGGGTGAAGAAAAGGCCGTCAATAAAGCCGAACGGTTTATTAAGGAACTTAACTTCATAGATTCTGCCGGCTATGCCATAAACCCTGATGATATCAGATTCGTTCTAAAGACCCTTGACGATACCTCCCAGAATGATTCCGGTTTAATGTCCCCTGCCATGGAAAATACTTCATCAGGATCTCTCAAAGAATATTTCCTTAGCAACATTCCTGTATCCTCAAAAAAGAAATTCATAGTCCCCAGATCAGAGGCCCAGAAAGAATATATTGAAGCCATAAGAAAGTACGACATGGTCATCGGCATCGGCCCCGCAGGAACAGGCAAGACATATCTTGCAATGGCTATGGCGATAAATGCGCTGCTTACAAAGAAGGTGAGCAGGATCATTTTGGCAAGGCCTGCTGTCGAAGCCGGGGAAAGGCTCGGGTTTTTGCCTGGAGACCTATACGAAAAGGTGAACCCATATTTGAGGCCCCTTTATGACGCCCTCTTTGATATGATGGAGGCGGAAAAGGCCTACCGGCTCATCGATAAAGGGGTAATAGAGATAGCGCCGCTTGCCTTTATGAGAGGCAGGACCCTGAATGATTCTTTTATCATACTCGATGAGGCCCAGAACACCACGTCCGAGCAGATGAAGATGTACCTTACAAGACTGGGCTTTAACTCAAAGACCGTTATCACGGGTGATATTACCCAGATCGATCTCCCGGCTGAAAAGGTGTCCGGCCTGGTTGAGGCAGAGAGAATTCTCAAAGAAATTAAAGACCTTCGCTTTGTATATTTTTCCGAGAAAGATGTGGTCCGGCATAGACTCGTTCAGCACATAATCAAGGCTTATGAAAAATTCGAAAAAGGCCGTAGTAAATAATCCATGACAAACCCCAAACCAAAAGACAAAAAGAAAGTGCCTCTCAATCTGAGCAGTGAAAACCTGATAAAATACGGCCTGCTTCTGTTGTTTGCAGCATTGCTTGATGTGGCGGTAGTATGGGGGAAGGAGCTTTCCATCGAGTTGGTGACCGGGATTTATTTTGTCGTTGCCTTACTCCTGGTAATAATGTACAAGGATTTTATCCGTTATAAACCGGAGATAAAGAAAAATTATAAATTGCTTGTCCTGATAGGGTCCTTGCTGACAGGCAACCTCCTTATCGGGCGTATCTTCTTTTTTGTCGTTGAAGGTTTCACAAAATGGGTCGGTACAGTTGATCCTTTCCTAGTTGCTTATGCCGTTCCGCTTGCCGCAGGCCCGATGCTGGTCGCCCTTCTGATAGACATCCACACCGCAATTGTGTTTACGGTATTAACAGGCCTTATCGCGGGGTTATGGCTAAGCAATCCGCTGTATTCCATCTTTGTCTTTGCCGCGGGCCTTACAGGCGCATTCGGGGTCATCAACTGCAGAAAACGCTCTGCAATCTGGCGGGCTGGCCTTGCCGTCAGCGTAGTATGCATGTTTACTTCCCTGGTAATGACCCTTGCCAGAGGGGAGTTCTTTTCAGTTGCCCCTCTTGTAGTTGCAAGCTCTGCTTTTTTAAACGGGGTCATAGTCGTAACAATGGTTTCGGCCTTACTTCCCCTGTTTGAATACGTGTTTAAACTGACGACCAATATCAGCCTTCTTGAGCTTCTCGATCTTAATCAGCCCCTGATGCGCGAGCTGCTGGTTGAGGCCCCCGGCACATACCATCACAGCATTATTGTCGGGAACCTGGCCGAGGCCGCTGCCGAAGCCGTGGGTGTCAATCCCCTGCTTGCAAGGGTAAGCGCCTATTATCATGATATCGGGAAGATAAAGATGCCGGACTACTTCATAGAAAACCAGATCGCTTCTGTCAGCAAACACGATAACCTCGCCCCCCGCATGAGCAGCCTGATTTTACTGTCCCATGTAAAAGAAGGGGTCGAACTCGCAAAAAAAAATAATCTTCCGCCGATGATTGTGGACATTATCCAGCAGCATCACGGCACCTCCATCCAGACCTTTTTTTACCAGAAGGCAAAGGAGCAGCAGGACAACATAACGCTTCTCAGAGAGGAAGATTTCAGATACCCCGGACCAAAGCCGCAGACCCGCGTGGCAGCGCTGGTCCTCATGGCTGATGCGGTCGAGGCTGCCTCGCGTGTGCTCACAGACACATCACCCGCGCGAGTGTCCCTTCTTGTCGACAGGATAATCAACCACTGTATCATCGACGGTCAGCTTGATAATTGCGAACTGACGCTTAAGGACCTGAGAGAGATAAAAACACATTTTGTCTACCTACTGACCAGCATGTACCACAAACGGATCAATTATCCGGGCTTTGACATAAACAATGAACATATTGATAAGAAACCTGCAAAGGCAGCGACCTCTAGATAAATCTAAAATAACAAAAACCGCCCTTTATGTCCTTTCCCTTGCAGACCGGTCCGTGTCTGCCGGCACTGAATTAAGCATCTTATTTGTGGGAGACAAAAAGATGGCCCGGTTGAATACGGCTTATCGGGGCATCAGGAAAAGTACGGACGTGCTATCTTTCGAGGCCCGGATACCTTTACAGAAGGCGATGGACAATAATATACTCGGCGATATCGTTATTAATGTGCCGAGGGCGGAATCGCAGGCCGGGGAGTACGGTACGGGATTTTATGATGAGATCTATCGCCTGCTGATTCACGGCATACTGCATCTTTTGGGGTATGACCATGAGAAGTCGGAATACGCGGCCCGCAAAATGAGGAAGAAAGAACAGGAGATTATGGATGCCGTTAAGAAAATGGATCGTAAGCGCTAATCACGCTATCGAAGGGATCTTACATGCCGCCAAGACCCAGCGGCACATGCGCTATCACCTTTACGCGGCAATGCTTTTATTGATTGTCAGCTTTGCTCTCGGGGTCAGCGGCACCGAGTTTGTCGTCCTGATAACCCTGGCAGTTTTAGTGATTTCAGTTGAGATGCTTAACACGGCGGTTGAGATAATTACGGACATCCTGTTCAAAGAATATGACCAGAGGGCGAAAATTATCAAAGACACAGCCGCAGGGGCCGTTCTCATAACAGCCTTGGGGGCCGCACTGATCGGATATATAATCCTGATTGAGCCGGTCAAGAAATATTTTCACAGCGGCCTCACTGTTGCAAAACATACAGGATCGGACGTAGCCGTCGTTTCTTTGCTGGCAGTGCTTATCCTGGTGGTAATTACAAAGGCCTTCTTTGGAAAGGGAGAGCCCCTGAGAGGCGGCATGCCCAGCGGTCATGCTGCAGTGGCTTTTTCCATATGGATGTCCGTCACTATGACGACTGAGAGCTTTATTCCGTCTCTTCTGGTATTCATCATGGCGGTCCTTATCGCCCAGAGCAGGGTCTATACCGGCATACACAGGCCGATTGAGGTGGTTCTCGGGGCGCTGCTCGGCATTACGGTGACCTTTCTTCTGTTTAAGGTGTTTGTGTGAATATTGGTCTTAGCTTCTTTGTCATTCCGGCAGTCCTTAAAGCCGGAATCCATGGTTCGGCAAGCTCACCATGACAATGTCACCCTGAGCCTGTCGAAGGGTAGATTCCCGCTCAACAGACTGCCAACAGTAGGTGCTTTAGGCACGGGAATGACGTTACAGCATACACGTATTATTCAGTATTCGGCGCTCAAGATTTTCATATGTAATTATGATAATCTAATGCATACAATCCCGAATAACATAATGCATGATAAACTCAAGAAATTCGATCCGGCCGTTGACAAAAGGTTTCTTGTCGCCCTTTCCGGAATCATGTGGATCGGCGTCGGTATTATGCTCTGTACACTTGCCGTCACCTGGCTGCTCCGGACGACCGGCCGGGCGGGAATCTGGTCCGGGGCCGCAGGGGCAATGCTCTCGCTTATAGTCTATTACTTTGGATTTCTAAAGATCGTCGACCGGAATATCGGCCGCATCCTTGCCAAGAAAGGCAAGATATGCATATTCGGTTTTCAGCCGTGGAAGAGCTATTTTATGATAGCGCTGATGATCGGAATGGGGACCGCCCTGAGGCATTCATCACTGCCCAGGCATTATCTTGCAATTATTTATATCGCCATGGGCGGGGCCATGCTCCTTTCGAGCGTGCGCTATTTCAGGACTTTTATCAAGCTCATTACCGATAAATCATGATCAATGTTATTGACGAATTAATGATTTAAAAAGAAAAATCCGAGTAATACTGTGAGAACTCTGTTAATTGAAGGAAATCTCTGAACAAGGACATTCATCAGGTCATTCATGGACAAAATTATTGACGGAAACGAAATAATGCAGGCGCTCCTGTGCGATGCCCAGGATATTATATATTTCAAGGACGCAAGCGGCAAATATGTTGCGGTCAGTAATTCGTTCGCAGTGCATTCAAAAAGCGCCGCAGGTGATGTTATCGGCAAAACGGATTTCGACTTGCTGCCCGCTGAACAGGCTGAGAAATTGTTTCTTGAGGACAAGAATATAATCGAAACAGGTAAAGCGGTAGTAGATAAAGTAGAGAAAAGGACATGTCCCGGCGGACCGGACATGTGGCTTTCCGTTACCAAGACGCCGTGGAAAAACAGCGCAGGGGAGACTATCGGAATTATCGGCGTCTGCAGAGAGATCACGGAAAGGGCTGAAAGAGAAAAACACATCCTTGATATGCTCAGTATCGCGACACATGATATGCGGGGCCCGCTGATTTCGATCGGAAGCATGGTAAAACTGCTGACGCGGGGCACGTTCGGCACGATTGACGAAAGCGTAAAAGTCACCCTCGTGGACATATCCGGGAGAATAGGCTGCCTTGAAAAGTTGATGGGCGAGTACCTCTGCAAATCTTCCCTGATGAATGTAAGGACCCCTGACAAGGAGGTCCTGGACCTCAGGCAGGACATCATCGATCCGATCCTTGAGGAGTTCCTGTCGGAAATAGAAGAAAGCAAGATCAGAATTGACAACCGTCTCGGGGCCATTCCCGGCAACAAGATAATGATAAAGGCAAACGCGAAATGGATCAGGATCGTATACAGGAACCTTATCCGTAACGCGATCAAGTACGCGGCCGAAGGACAGATCGCGTTCGGTTTTGAAGACAAAGGTGACCATTATCAGTTAAACGTTTATAACAGCGGGCCGCCTGTCCCTGCAGAGCGGGGGGCCAGCATATTTGAAAAATTTGAGAGCAGCGACAGTACAGGTCTTGGACTCGCTATCTGCAGGAACCTCATTCAAAAGCACGGCGGAAACATGTGGTATGAGAACACCTGGGACAACCACCCTAATTTTATCTTTACGATCCCGAAGTAAAACCGCTTTATATCTTCTCCATCTCAATGGTCCGGATCCAGCCGATTTTCCCATCAGGACGTTTGACTTTCACCCACTCCTTTTTTAATTCAAGCACGTAAACCTTCATTCCCTCATAAAGTGAGAAATGAGTTGTGGCACTGTCCGCAGGCTCGTATTTGGCTTCGGCACTTTGTGATATTATCACCGCCTCACTGTCCAGCACCGATACTTTACTGTACATTGAATAAGCGAAAGTCATAAAGACAATAAGTGATACACCAAGGACTATGTAGGAATATCGCCTTATCCTGATTACAAAAATACTTACCATCAGAAACAGGAGGATGGAGATGAAAAAACAGGACAGTATTATCGTGACCTCATTGAGAGTAACCATATTGAAGCGCTCTTTAAACCATGATGGCCCTTCTGAAGTGTTGTACGCAATTTTCGATACGGCGAATTGATAGTTGGTTTTTAAATCACCGTCTCTTGGAATAAGTCTCCTGGCCCGCTCGTAATTTAATATCGCTTTTCCAAGTTCGCCTTTTTTGAAATAGCTGTTCCCAAGATTAAAGTAAAGGTTGCCGCTTTCAAGTCCCTGTTCCAGAAGTTGTGAATATTCTTTGATCGCCGTGTCATACTTCCCTTCTTCATAATAGATGTTTCCCTTTTGAAAGGAAAACTCTGCGCCCCTTTCCTGCCTGGCAGATACAGTATTCACAAGCATGAATGAACTGAATAATATGATGATGTATAAAAAAACAGACGGCCTGATCTTCATCCCTTGTGCCTTTCCAGGTAATCGATAAGTTCCTTTAACTCCTTCAGCGTCTCCCGCATGTTGTCCGGCCCGGCTTCAGAGGGCGCGTATCTGGCCATATCACACTCCCTGAAAATATTTATCAATCTCGATAACATGTCCGGGGCGAGGCCCTTGTCTTTCAGCGCCTCACCTGCTGAATCGGCGGTCAAGCCTCCTGATGGAACGTGAAAGCGGTTGCCGACATAATCCCTGATGGTTTTAAAGACCGCATCATAAAATTCACTCGCACTGTTTTTTGCCAGGAAATCCTCTGCTTCATGAATACCTTTCCTGGCCTTCCTGGGAGCCGTGAGACGCCGGGCATACCTTATGTCCGTGCTAAGCCGCTCTTTGCGCCTCTGCATTATCCATACACCGGCAAGCGCCAGGACCGGAATTATCTGGAGGAGCATGAACAGAGGATTTTTATAAATGTACCTGCCTTTTCCGGTCAATGGGCCGGGGGATTCCTTTATATAGATGATGTCCTTGCCGAACTTCTCCCTGACAACTGACCTTGCGGTGTTCTGCGGGGCGTCAAGGATGGTCACCTCTTCTTTTCTGTCAGACTTAAGCACCTTCAGCGGGACGCCCGCTTTTACTATTGTCTGATATTCCCCCTTTTCCGTATTAAAAAAACTGAAGGAAACCGCGGGTACCTCCTTTACGTTATCGGTCATCGATATCAGCACCTGTTCAAATATCTTCCTGTTCCCCTCCTGTATTGCCTGAGGCTCGTAAGACTTGAATCCGTCATGCTGCTTCAGTGAAGGGCTGGTCACGGAATCAAAGTTGCCGCTCCCCGAAACGATCATCTTCAATGTCACAGGGTCTCCGGCCTTTACCTCAGCAGGGGACACCTCAAGGTTGAAATTAAAATTGCCGAGCGCCCCCTTGAATTCACCGGGCCTTCCTGCGACCGGCAGGGGCAAGACCTTTAAAGACAGCGGTTCGGACTTTAGCTCCACAGAATATGTCTCATAACCGCCGAAGAAGTCATCAAAAGGGTCCCGCCCGAAAAATCTGTCAAATTGGGAATGGCGGCTTCTCCTCTTCTGGGTAACGAGGTTTGCCTTGATCAGGGCTGGCCCCAGCTTATATGTCCCGTTCTTTGTTGCAAATATGCTGGTCTTGAACTCAACAACATCATACACTGAGCCGCTTATAGTTTCCTGGTGTTGTTCCGGCTTGTCAAACTGCCCGCCTGAAAATCCTTCATGGTTATATTCAGGGTACTGGATATCGCGCACACCGATCCCGTTGACGTAAAGTTTTATGGTCAGCGGTATTATTTCATTTATATACGCGCTATGTTTCCCTGCCTGCATCTTTACAAATACCCTGTCGCCAAGGTTGACTGCCGGTTTCTGCTGCTCTGTGCGGCCTCCTGCATGCGCAGCACTGTCCATTACTTCTACTGAAAGGGCATTTGATTTATATGTATCACCTTCGTGTTGAACTGAGAAAGGGCCTATCTGGAATTTTCCTGTCTTTAACGGTACAAGCCGGTATATGTGCGTAACTGAAGACGACATCCTGCCG
>JACRQA010000194.1 GCA_016222915.1 Nitrospirota bacterium
AAACATGTCCCTTACACGCGAGGCGCCGACCCCTACAAACATCTCAATGAACTCCGACGCGCTTATACTGTAAAACGGGACCGCAGCTTCACCTGCGACCGCGCGGGCAAGGAGTGTCTTTCCTGTTCCGGGAGGTCCGAACAGCAGCACCCCTTTAGGCACTTTGGCCCCGAGTTTTCTGAACCTTGAAGGGTCTTTCAAAAATTCTATTGTTTCGCCCAGGTCTTTTTTGGCATTGTCCATTCCGGCCACGTCTTTAAATGTAACGCCTGGTTTTTGTACATCATGGAGTTTGGCCTTGCTTGCGCCGAAAGAGAAAAGCCCTCCGGCGCCGCCCTGCACCCGCTGTGCTCCCCTCATGATAAATATCCATACGCCTATGATCAGTACCCAGGGTAAAAGCCCGACTATAAATTGCCAGAAGGGTGATAGCTCCTCTGAAGATGTAACATCTATATAAACCTTCTTTTCCTTCAGCTTTGCCAGAAGTTCCTCTCCCTGAAAGGAAGGAAGGAAGGTCTGAAAGTTTTTTACCTTAAACGCGGTCTTCCCGTTGGACACATAGATGTCTTTTTCCTCCCTTAATTCACCACTGACCATAAGTTTTTTTATAGTCACTGAATGTATATTGTCGGCGTCGAGCTGTTCGAGAAACTGACTGTAGCTGATGGTAAATTGCCTGGGTATTCCCGTGTTCTGTGTTAAGTTCCATATAATGAGAATGGCGAGGGTAGAAAATACAAGCAGCCCCAGCCGCCACTGGGGGTTTTTCATCTTTTCAGTTATTGTTTTCTTATAATCAGGTTTGTCGTCCATGGTCGAGAGCTGAATTCAATTATTAATGACGCTGTATTATATAGCAAATGAATTCCTTTTGGTGATGAACTTGTACCTTTTTAAAACAAAGTGAAGGAAGATAAATGCGCCCTGCATTTATCTTCCTTCACCCTTTCCGGAAAAACTTCCTGGTTATTTATGTTGCTTTGATCTCTTTGGAGCTTTCCCACAGGCCGTGAATATTGCACATGCTTGTGGCAAAGAGAGTACCTGACTTTTTTATCTTAAGGCCGGCTGTGACGGAATGATGGGTGTATACAGGACCTGCATTGGCCCCTTCAGTCGATTCACCGTGGGCCGAGAACTCGAAGCTTCCGACCTGGTGGGTAAACTTGCCACCCTCCGGTTTAAAAAAAAGCTGGACCCAGCTTATATGATGTTCGGTCGTGTTAGGATGTGCTATTTCCTTTCCCACACTTATTGTGACAGTAAAGTTATTATCGGCTTTAACTGAATCGGGCGCATCGATTACCGGCACGTGTTTTTCAGCCTTCCAGTCAGCGCTCTGAAACTGCTCTCCTATCTTGCTCATCTTCCTGGCCTCCTTTGCATGTTGTCGAAGTTTTATGTATCAGATTAAACTATTCCTTTATCTGCTTCAATTTTATCAGATAAGGTATTTTAGTCAATAGGTAAAACTGATATGATATTCTGACAAATTAAAACGGCCACACCTTGCTGATCTTCCTTGTATCGACACCTATATAATCCCCGCCGCGTAACAGGTCGATGAAATTATCGTACGTAACGTTGTGACTGAACTCCGTATAGCATGCCCCCACTTCATGAGACAGATGCGCGTCCGACCCGCCTGTATAAGGGAGCTTAAGCTCTTCAGCGGTCATAACTGCCTTTGCATTCTGGAAATAATGGGCGTAGCCGTTGTGCCCTTCGAGGGCGCATAGACCTTTTAAATCTTTTATCCTGTCCCCTACACTGTTTGATCCACGGAAAGGGTGAGTGGGAATTACTACCCCGCCTTTTTCGTTAACCAGGGGAATGATGTCCTCGATAGATGCGTTCTTGATAGATAACCCATCGGTATTCACTCCGAAAATGAGGCAATGGCCTTCCGCTGAAGAGAACTCTACTCCCCTGAATATCATTATCTTCCCTTTATGCCTGTCTCTCAATACGTCTGCAAACGCGGAAGCCTCGTATGAATAATGCTCGGTAAATGCAATACCATGAAGGCCGGCCCTTACAGCTTGAAGCACTGTCTCTTCAGGCTCTGAATCCGTGTCTCCGCTGAACTTTGAATGAACATGCAGGTCTATCCTGTATTTCATACATCTATGATACACATTTCGGGGTGAAAGGGTGGGGGGCTTCATCAGGGACAATAGTATGCGCCCGATTTTTATTTTTCATTCCTGCGCTGAATCAAAGGCAGATTGACATCAGGTTTTAATCTGATAGAATTTCCGTATAAAGTTTACTGAAGTTGCAAATAGCGTGTCTGCAACCAGAAACTCATTATATGGAGGAAAACATTAGTATGAATGCAATTGAAATAGCGAAGAAGATGGAAACTGACGCAATTAAGTTTTACACTGAGGCCGCAAAAAAGACCGGATACCCCGCAGGGAAAAAGATGTTCGAAACAGTTGCCGCGGATGAAAGACGTCACCTGGAGTACGTCAACCGGTTGCTGAAAGGACTTGACGTGCATGTTGAGGATGTTCACCCGATTGAGAACATCAAGACAGTGTTTGAACAGATGAAAGATGAAATGATGGAAAAAGTGCGGGCCACTTCTGATGAGCTCGAGGCCTTCAGGATCGCGATGGGTATGGAAAAAGAAGGGATCGAGTTCTACAGGAAATTATTGTCCGGCGCCTCATCGTCCAAAGAAAAAATCCTTTTTGAAAAACTGATTAAGGAAGAAGAGCAGCATTACAGTATCTTTGCATATACTCACAACTTTCTTGACGACACCGGAAACTGGTTCATGTGGAAAGAGTACAGCATCGTTGAGGGATGACTGTCTTTTTCAGGCGGCCTGAGAGATTGACGTAATGATTGCCTTTGAATATAATAAGCACCCTGAAACCGGAAGAGATTTACGCAGAGAAAAAATAAAATCAGGAACACGCTTTGGCAATAATATAAACCAATAATCACAATCATGAAGAAACTTGATGTTCTTCAATTAAAGAGGGGGCTTAAATGAAAAAGACAGTAAAGAAAGCTGCATACAGCAAAATGAGCACAAAAGGTAGAACAACGGGACAACCGGCTGTTAAAAAGGCAGTAAAGAAAGCAACGAAAAGCAAACCGGGACCTGCCCAGAATACAAGTCTGAAAAAGCAGTATATGAAATCAACGCCCGTCTGCAAGGTAACTTTCAGGTTACCGAAGGATGCTGCTCCGGATGCAAATACGGTATCAGTAGTCGGGGAATTTAATGACTGGAATATGTCGGAACACCGGATGAAGAAATTAAAAAACGGTGATTTCACGGCGACCGTTGAATTGCCCTGCAACAGGGAGTTCAGGTTCAGGTACCTGATTGATTCCTGCCGCTGGGAAAATGACTGGTTCGCGGACAAATATGTGCCGAATGAACATGGTTCAGACGATTCAGTAGTAGTGGTCTGATATCAATGAGTGAAGGTAGGGGGTAGGGGCATGGCGTGCCATGCCCTGCTTCGGATTGATCAGAAGAGGAGAGGACAAGAAAAGACATGAACAGGCTTTCCGAAGAAAAATCCGCCTACCTCAAGCATGCGGCAAATCAGAAGATAGACTGGTATCCCTGGTCGGAAAAGGCATTTGACGAGGCAAGACAGGGGGACCGGCCGGTATTTCTCAGCTCAGGAGCCGTGTGGTGCCATTGGTGTCATGTAATGGCGCAGGAATGTTTTTTCGATGACGAGATATCGGGACTGCTGAACGATCATTTTATCAATATAAAACTCGACAGGGATGAAAGGCCGGACATCGACCGCAGATACCAGATGGCGGTCGCGGCAATGGGCCAGGGCGGCGGCTGGCCCCTCAGTATGTTCCTGACGCCGGACAAGGCGCCTTTTTTCGGCGGGACCTATTTCCCTCCTGAAGACAGGCACGGGAGACCCGGCTTCAAAAAAATATTGAAAGCCGTCATTGAACTCTATAAATCAAAACAGGACGAGATATCCCAATACACCGGCAGGCTGATGAATGCGTTAACGGCATCTCCTGAGCCTGCGGGGGAAATCAGCAAGGCCCATCTTGATAAGGCTGTAAAAGATATCCTTTCCAACTTCGATACGCACAACGGAGGTTTCGGCACTGCCCCGAAATTCCCCATGTCCGGGGCAATGGATTTTCTCATCAACAGGTATTATTTTACCGGGGACGAAGCAACCGGAAACGCAGTCAGAAAGACCCTTGAGGCGATGGCCAGGGGAGGATTTTATGATCAGGTGGGGGGAGGCTTCCACAGGTATTCGACCGACGAGGCCTGGCGCATACCTCACTTTGAAAAGATGGCCGATGACAACGCGTGGCTGCTGAGAAACTACCTTTCCGCGTATGCTGTATTCGGGGACGAATTTTACAAGGAAATCGCCGTGGGCATCATTACCTTTCTCAGGGACGTCCTTTCCGACCCTGAAGGGGGTTTTTATACGAGCCAGGACGCGGATGTTACACCGGACGATGAAGGCGGGTATTTCACCTGGACCGATGCGGAGATGAAGAGTGTCCTCACGGATGAGGAACACAAATTAATATCACTTCACCTAATCCACGAGGCAGGTTCGATGCACCATGACAAGTCAAAAAAGGTGCTGTTTCAGGTTGTGAGTGCGGCGGCAATTGCTGAAGAGACCGGCAGGCCCGTAACTGAAGTTCTAGATATAATTAAATCGGGGAAAGAGAAAATGCTTCGCGCGAGGAACAGCAGGGAGGCCCCGTTTATTGACAGGACACTTTATACGTCCATCAACGGCATGTTGATTTCAGTCTTTCTGTATGGCTTCAGGGTGCTTGATGATAATGAGCTGAAGGACTTCGCCATAAAGAGCCTTGACAGGATATTAGCGCTGCGCCTTATCAATAATGAACTGTATCATACGGACAATGTCAGTGCGCTTCTTGATGATTATGCTTACCTTACCGACGCGCTGCTTGCAGCGTATGAAGTGACCGGTGATTCCGCATATATCACGAAGGCGGAAGCATTAATGAAGACATGCCTTGATAAATTATGGGCCGGTGATGAAGGAGGTTTTTTTGATACCGCTGA
>JACRQA010000180.1 GCA_016222915.1 Nitrospirota bacterium
GCAGATTAATTTTGCTGATGTCAAAACATGTTTGCGAAGTTGTGTATGCAGTAATATCATACCTGTCCAGAAGGGACTCATAATTCTGCATCTCCCACTTGTTAAGGTTAGCTCCCCTGACGATAGCAACCTTCTTAAATTCCCTTTCACATCTCTTTTCTGAAGGGCCGGCATCCTGGACCTGTATCGAATCAACAGGAGTAACATCATTGTTATTATTTCCTTTAATAGATCCCAATAGATCAATAGCGTCCTTTCTTTCAGGATAGAAGAGCAGTATCTTACGAAGACTCTCCACGGCTTCATCCTTGCATCCAAGATTACAGCAGACTTCGGCGTGTTTATAAAGCATGTTCATATCAGCGGGATGCAGCTCCAGGTAGCTTTCAATCGTCTTCTTTGCCTCTTCAAGGTTTCCGGACTTGATCGCCGTATTTACAGTTATACCGACCTTGTTTAATTCATACCCGGATTTTTGCGCTCTTATGATATATTGGACCACGAAGAGGTCCCGTATCTCCTCCGGGGAAAGACCTCTCAGTGTGACTCTTCCAAAAGTTATTTCTCCAGAATACGGATCACTGAGACGGTTATAAACGGGATCGATATTTACAGTCATCCCTGTTATTTCAAATCCTGCGTCTCGAAAGAGTGTCTCTATCTCTATTTTGGTAAAAAACCTTACATGGGTCTTATCCAGAATGCCGAAGTCTTCATACTTCCAGCGCCCGTGCGCAAGCATACTTATAATTCCATAGTATCTGACATTTGGAACGCTTGCTATTATGCCCCCGGATTCGGAAAGGTTTATTCTAAGTTTTTTCAACACCGAGAGCGGGTCGATCAGATGTTCGAGAATATCGGCAAAGATCATGCAGTCAAAGTGCCCTTCGTCAAATGCAAGATCGATTTTTTCGACATTTCCGCATATAACACCCGTCAGATTTTCTTTGGCCCTTTCACATACGTCAGGAGTAAGCTCTATTCCAACGACTTCACGCGCTCCCTTTGCTAAAAGCCTCCGGCCAAGGATGCCTTCCCCGCAGCCCACGTCCAGTACTCTCAGTGCATCTTTGGGGACAAGGGCCTCAACATCTCTTCTTTCCTGGCGGAAATAGTCACCTTTTCTGGCATCTGTCATGGATATCTTCCCCTCCGGCAATATATATTAGTATCAGCATAGCTGTCTATTAATAACGACAATAGAGGCCATTACACGTTCATATCAAGCAACTACCTTGCCAAAACCGTTTGATATCAAGACAGGTATGTATAGGGGGAGAAAAAGGTCTTTAACTAACCGATAAAATGAGGTTATTTATTTCAGATGAATATTAATGGATCACTATCCATTGATATTGGATATAGAGTTGCGCCGTCAATATTGTGACGAATTTATTGGGTAACTAATGCAAGCTGTTATCTTATCCTGACTCAGGCCCCAACTTTGACTCTGTCCGGATGCTTTTGTTTCAGCCCTTCCATCATCTCTTTCCATCCGCTTTTCAGTGTTTCAATGACCCGTTCTGAATCTTCGATAGCAGTAATATCATTATTGAGATTGGCATAGAGGAGACGCTGAAGAACGTATTCATAAAGACTCCTGAGGTTTCTTGAAATCTCTCCTCCCCTTTCCATGTCCAATACGTTTGAAAGCTCACTTATTATTAATGTTGCTTTTGAAAAATGATGTCCCTTTGACACTATGTCGCCGTTTTCTATCTTCCTTCTGGCGATCTTGAGATGGTTTAGCGCGCCTTCATAGAGCATATAAACAATCTGAACCCTGTCTGTAGTAACAAGAACCGTTTTTTTGTATTGCGTGATATCCACCTGTTTGCCTCCTATGCTTTAGTTGAAAAATTGCTCAGGTAATTTCCGATAGAATTATAGTTGCCGACGATTTTCTCCAATGCCGTAAACTGTCTGACCATATCATTTTCCGCTTTATCAAGACGGAACTCCATGTTCCTGATTGTATTAGTGATGTCCTTGATAATATCACTCAATCCGTCTTTCCTTAATGTTATTGCTCCGTCAACCGTACTCGTGAGATCGCCTATATAGTCAAAAATCCCGGTTGCTATCCCGTTAGTGCTGTCTTGAAACAACTCCGCAACATCATCCAGATTTGATCCAAGTTTTGCATCCAATTTAGAGCTGTCTATTACAAGATTCCCGGTTTTGTAATCCGTGGATATGCCGATCTCAGCAAGCATGCTCAAACTTCCGGAAAGCCCTGCCACATCGCCTGATGCTATGTCCCTTATTCTGTTCTGTATGCTTCTTGCTGTTCCCTCTCCGGAAAGTATGCCGCTTTCCCCTGTGGCGGAATCGTATGCGGTATTCGTTTTTAGAAATGACATTACATCATTATATGCGCTTACAAAATCATTGATCTGTTCCTTAATTGAGGCATTATCTGCTGCTACAGATATAGTAGCGGTAGCTGGAGTAGGCATCGGGGCGGCCTTTTTAAGATTTATAGTCAGCCCTGTTATTACATCTGAAACGGAATTTGTGCTCCTTGAGATGGACAGTCCGTCAACCGTAAAGGCCGCGTTGGCCGCCGTCTTATTTTGAGTAAAGGTGGCCGCAGTGAAATTAATAGTGCTGTTATTGCCGTCAAGTGTTGTGCCGGCGTCAACTGTTATAGATTTAGCAGACCCGGTACTATTACCGGTTATTACCAAACGATAGTTTGTACCGTCATTGACTGTTGTAGCTGTAACACTAGGGTTGCTCGCATCATTATTGATAAGGTTCTTAAGACCGTCAAGCGTGGTCCCGTTTGCCACCGTCAGTGATCTCTGGGTACCGGCATATGTGTATTGAAAAACCTTGTCGCTTCCGCTGTTGTTCACAATAGTTGTAGAAGCCGTTAAGCCGGTCCCGCTATGCGCTTCCTTTTCCTCCGATGCCAATGAAGTAACACCTATGGAGTAGTTTCCGACTGATGCAGTGCCGCTTGCCGTAGCGTCCAATACTGTTTCATCACTTACAGTAGTATTATTCACATAAAAACTATAATCGTACTTCAGCTTATCTGCCGCACTTTTCAGGGATGATAGTTTTGAGGAAAGCTCGCTATAGGAACTCATACGATCATTGTATGTTGTCACTTTGTTCTCTAATATAGTTATGGGTTGGCGCTTGACCTCCATTAATTTAGAGATCAGTTCATTGTAGTCTATCCCGGTGCTGAGACCACCAATAGTAAAACTCGACATTTCATCCCTCCTTGTTTATCAGGAGACCTTTTAAATCTTTCGCGTTTTTTGAAAGCTCTACAAGTTCTTCCGGCGGTATTTGACGTATGACCTCCTCGGTTTCGCTGTCGACTACCTTTACAATCATAATATCGAGGTCTTCTTCCAGTTCGAGGCGTATCTTTCTGTTAAATAAAACTGCTGCCTCTTCAATTCTGCCCATCGCTTCTTTGGTTTCAACATTTTCGTCTTTTGCATAAGCTTGAGCGTTGATTTCCTTTTGCTGTTTATCTTCTGCCTTTTGGGCCTCTGCCTTTTGAGCCTCTGAAAATTTGCGGTTCTTGATTTCAGCAGCAGGCACATTCACCATATTTTCTTGTCTGACTATGCCACTTATCATTTTTATATCACTCCCTGCCCCCTAATTTTAATCAATCAAGGGCAAAGGCAATGCCCTTGCCCTTGATTGTAGATCCGCTACGTACTTTACGACAGTAACTGAAGAGCATACTGCGGAATTGTATTTGCCTGTGAAAGAACGGCAACTCCAGCCTGCAGTATTATCTGGCTCTTTGTAAGGTTTGCTGTTTCAACTGCGAAATCAGCGTCCTTGATTCTTGAATTAGCTGCTGACAGATTTTCAGATGCAATCTCAAGGTTTGAAATGGTGCTTCCAAGCCTGTTCTGAACAGCGCCCAAATTACCTCTTCTTGTAGAAACTGTTCCGATAGCGCTGTCAACCACGGTCAACATGGACTGTGCAGATGTAACATTATCAATACTTGATACACCAGCCGCGTCAAGTCCAAGGGATGATGCGTCAATATTACTGAATGAACCTCCGCTGACTGAAATCCGGTCATTAGTGGTATTATTTATACCAACCTGTAATGACACCCCGGTACCGCTGAGAGTTCCGTCTAACAGTTTCAGTCCGTTGAATTCTGTCGTGTCGGAAATTCTCGTAATTTCACTCTTGAGGTCCTGGAACTCCTGGTTCAGAGCTGATCTGTCAGAAGTGGATAGAACGCCTGTAGCTGCCTGCTGTGAAAGCTCTCTCATCCTGGTAAGGATAGTGTGGACTTCATTCATTCCGCCTTCTGCGGTCTGCACGATAGAGATACCATCCTGTGCATTTCTGACTGCCTGATTCAAACTTCTGACATGAGCGGTCAATTTCATCGAGATGGCCATTCCTGCAGCGTCATCTTTTGCTGAATTGATCCGAAGTCCTGAGGACAATCTTTCAACTGCTGATCCGAGGCCGTTCTGAGTATTCTTGATGTTTCTCTGAGCATTCAGAGAGAGTAAGTTTGTGTTGACTATTAAACCCATTTTATTCCTCCTTGATTTTAGTCAGACGCCTTTTGGCGTTTGACTTTCCGGCTTCCGTGCCGTCATCAGCAAGCTTATGCCTGCTGTACATAATTTCAGGATTAGGTCATTTTCAATTCAGTCCTTTTCATCACTCCTTTCTTGACCATCACCTTTGTTGTCTTTAGCATCTATATCGGTTCATTAAAAAAAAACTTTAGCCGAAACTGTAAATTATTTTTGCAGTATTAAAAAAATGTGCTTGATTAGGTGAGTACATCAATGACGGGATGAAATGTCTTATATATATAATATAAGGTGGCTTTCAAAAACTTGCTCTTAATAATTGTAGAGAGTACAGAGTGGCGAAATGCAGTTATACTACTACTTCATGATAAGTCTTGCCGGCGTTGTCTAATATGACTTGTACGCCTTTTTTAGAGCGTGAATTGATTACGATCGGTCCCTGAAAATTTGCTATCACATCTTCATCATTCACTCTCATCGTTACGAGCACAGCAAGATCATCATTATTCTCAAGCTGAATATGTTGTTTTACGGATTTGTCCAATGACAGGTCATAGTCGGCCACTATTAATGTGGGGGAGACTACGATAAAAGCTATGTCCGGGTCATCTACGGCCTGAAGCCACTTGACCGGGGTATCTTTATGGTCTATTAAAATGTAGCGCTTTATTTCGGGTAACCCTACAAGACCTGAGGGGAAATTAATTATTTTGTCTTCATCTACTTCCAATACGCCGAATCTTGAAGTGGATAGTTGTATCATTTTGACCTCAGGACTTTAGTTATCTTCTTAAATTCAGTCATCAAAAGCTTTGATGCCTTTAGATTTTCCTGTTTTATCTTTTCGTAAAGTTCTTTCCGGTATATCCTCAGCCCGGTTGGGGCCTCTATTCCAAGTCTTACAGAATTGCCCTTTATCTCTACGATGGTAATGGTAATATCATCGCCTAATTTAAGCGATTCATCCGACTTCCTTGTCAGTACCAGCATCCTGCCTCCTGTGTTACAAGTAAGAAATAAGAAGTGGGAAGTGAGATATTACATACCTCTTGTTGTCATTTTACTTCCTACTTATCACTCCTTACTTCTCACTTGTCCGTTATCTTAAGAAATCCAACAACGACTGCGATAATACCTCTGCGCCCGATTGTCTTAGTGACTGAAGCGCCACTTCCGTTTTTGAAATTTCACTTATTGTGCTTGCGAGATCAGTATCCTCGACTTCCGACAAGTACGTTTTTAATGTAACATCCCTGTCATCCAGACTACTCTTGAGATCGTCAAGATGATTAAGTCTTGCGCCAATGTCTGCACGGACATTTGCGATCTGATCAAGTGCGCCATCAATAGTCGAAAGAGCTGTTTGTGCGCCGTCAGCATCATCAGACATGAGAGCATTATAGAGACTATCAAGTGTGCCAATGATGCTGGTTGCTCCCGATCCAAAGACCTGATCACCGGGAATATTCATCGCCATCGTCGAATTACTGTCAATCAAGATATTTATCTCGCCCGAATCACCTTGATAACTGAAGCCGGTTCCTGCTGAAAATGGTTCTGAATCCGTCTTGAATCCTGCGAACAGATAGTCATTTCTGTATTTACTGTTAGCCAGACTAAGCACCTGATCTCTCAGTTCGGCTATTTCCTTTGCTATTGCGGCCCTCGTGTCAGCATTCTGAGATCCATTAGACGCCTGAGTTGCCTGTGATAGGGCGTCAGATAAGGCATCACCTATGGACGCCAAGGTTGTGTCGGAAAAGCCAAGATGCGCTTCAGCCTCACCAATATTCCTCTTATATTGCTCCAGCTCATTGATGCTCACCTTATAATCCATGGCCTTCATCATTCCTGACACATCGTCTGACGGATTGTTGATCTTCTTGCCTGATGCGAGCATATTGCTCAACCTGGACATAGATCTTAAATTGTCATTGAGCGACCTCGTAAGCTGATTGAATATTGTAAATGAAGTTATTCTCATAAGTTTATTATCATCTCCATAAGCTCATCTGTTACTTTAATTATCCTTGCCCCTGCCTCATACATGCGTTGATACCTGATAAGATTGGCGGCCTCTTCATCGAGGGACACTCCTGATACCTCGTCTCTCTTCTTTTCCAATTCAAAGCGGAGGTTGTCATCATAGGTAAGACTGTCCGTAGCCGCCTTGCTCATAATTCCGACGTCGGAAACTATCCCCTGGTAATACTCATCAAACGTGGCGTTGCTCAAGTCCGAAACACCTGACTGATGTAACTGGACCATGGCTTGAGCGATGACATTGTTACTATCTTGTCCTGTAACACTTACATCAGTATCAGATGCCGCAATCTTGTCTGTTTCTGATATGGCAACCCCGAAGTTCTCAATTACGCCTGAGAGCGGACTGATTAAAAAACTGTCATTCGCCGCCGGTGCCCCATCAATTACTACATCAATTCCTTCGAAGCTGATAGTGCCTCCGGCAGTATAAGCTCCGGATGTGACCAGGGCGCCGGTTTGATGGTTATATACTTCATAATTTGCCGCATCGACAAAACTAATATCATATTCATCAAGAGTAAGGGCCGCAGCATCACTTACAGTGGCCGATGAGATATAGCCCGCTGTCGAATCATCACTGCTGTAAATCTGCAACGCATTAAAAAAGTCATTACCTGTCGAACCGTCAAGCCCATAACCTGTGCGGTGAAGATTATTTGTCTCGTTTGTTATTGAAGCGATCAGCTTCCTCAGATCATGCAAAGAATTTGTCTCTATATCGCTTCTAACGTCAAGAAAGCCACCGAGTTGTCCCTTTTGAAATACTGATGATATATCTTTTCCTCTTGCATATAAATTTCTGTGCCCGTCTATATCAACGTCTGTAGTAAGCTCAGTCGCCCCCTGGGCAGATACAAGGGTTTCGCCTCCGACAAGGATATCGACCCTCCCGTTTTTATCTTCGTACCAGGTATAATCCATGAGCTCTGCAAGCTCATTCAGCTTGGTGTCCCTTTGGTCCCTGAAATAACTGGCCTTATCGGTGCTGAGCCCCGCTTCCAACTGAGCTATCTTCTCATTTAATGTTGCAATGTTCGATGTCAATGCATTTACATCGTTAACAACATTACCGATATCATTGTTTATTTCTTTTAAGGTATCCAGGATATCGCTTTCCATTTGCTGAGCCGTATGGACAAGGGCTTCTCCTTTTTGCAGCAAGGCCGTCCTTTGAGGCTGTCCGTCGGCATTATTGGCAAGGTCCTGCCAGGCATTAAAATAGTCCTTCAGGGAATTCCCCAGCCCCAGGTCCCGGGCTTCATTGAATATCTGTTCAATATGGCTCAACCCACGATCCAGGGCATAAGACCTTCCATAGCTCTGGTTCTGCCCGATGATCTGAAGGTGAATAAAATTATCATAGTGCCTTCTTATGTCAACATTCCCCACGCCCCTGCCGATGTAGTTCCCCTTTACCTGGACCGGGTTGGCAACTTCAAGAATCGCCTCATGCCTGCTGTACCCCGGGGTATTAACATTAGCTATGTTATTGCTTACAACGTTTAGAGCAGTCTGGCTTGCAAAGATAGCTGACTTGCCTATATCAAAAAGTCCGGAAAGCGACACCTATGTCTCCTTTGATAAAAGGACCCCTGTAGAATTCGGAGTTTGTTCCTTCTTGAACAAATTGAAAAAATTCGTAGAGGTCTTTATATGATTGAGTGAACGATCTATAAGAATAGAGTTCAACCTGTTCATTTCTTCTATGCTCTGAAGAAGAGACAGGAGCTGTGAACGCAGTTCATGGAATGCATTGTTGCCCGTCAAATGCCCCAGTTTGTCGAGATTGATATCCATTTCAAAACCATTGTCCTCTGCATACTGTTTTATCAGTCTCTGCCTTTCTTCTTCAAGAAGTCTCAGCTTCATGACGACAGTGTCTTTTACTTTTGATATCTCATCGACCTTTTCTGAATCAATCTTGACAAGACACACCCTTTCCCTGTTGAGAAGATCATGAAACTCCTTATAGGTCTTGATCTGCTCCTGAAGTATGCTGATTATCGCCTTGTCTGATGTCATATTTCTTCTAATATCTTTTCCGCCACTTTGAGCGAATCGAAATTATAATTACCGGCATCAATGGCTTTCTTGAGCTCCTCCACCTTGTCCATCCTTACATCCGGAAGTTTCTCGATCAGGCCCATGAGTTCACTTATTTCCTTGGCCCTGCCCGACAAACTTATTTTATCTTTATTGCTGTCTGCCTTTTGGGCGCCTTCTTTCTTTTCAGCTTCCTGATTCTTACTCAGCTCCTGTACCTTGCCGTACAAGTCCTTGCCGTCAATTGGATTGTTCCCTTGAATCTTCATCGTCCTACCCCCTTTTTATGAAACCACTAAGCGCTGTATCATATCCTTTCATTTTTTTTAATGGTGTATATTTTATTTACACCATTTGTTTTTCATATCGGTTCTTTTGGCAATAACTTTAACATGTTTATTTCTCGCTGCTAACATCATTATTATTTACTCCCTGAGATCTTTCCAGCCAATTAATAATAGACTCCTGCAAACCAAGTCCTCTGTCGGCAAACAATTTTGAAACCTCCATATCAAATAGCCCCATATAAGTATCATAACCGTTTTCTTTCTTATCCTCCGACATACTGCCGGTCGTTTCTCTCATGATCTTCAGCATTTGATATGCAAAAAGAGACTCCATCTCTTTGGCGACTTTTTTATATTCTTCTTTATCGTCCTTGACGTCAGAGGGCCGGTCCCCTGTTCCAGTTTTACGTACATTGTCTGCCGGCTGATATGCAATGTCCGTTAAAGCTGCCCACTGCTGACTGCCGATAGCTGAATGCTGATCAATCATATTATCTCCAATTCAGCCCTTAACGCTCCGGACGCCTTCAATGCCTGAAGAATGGATATTAAATCGCGTGGTGTTACGCCGAGAGTATTTAATGCCCTGACAACCTGTCCCAACGTTACGCCTGACACAGGGATAAGGGCCGCCTTCTGTTCCTTGACGGAAACATTCGTCCGGGGGACCACTGTTGTCTCAGCCTTATCAGGGGCAAAGGGAAGCGGTTGTGAAACCTCCGGCATCTCTTTGATCTCTATAGCAAGCGAACCATGTGCAATAGCTACCGGGGAGATCCTGACATTGTCGCCGATAATTATGGTCCCTGTTCTTTCGTTGATAACAACCTTCGCCGTCATGTCGACCTGGACATTCATCTCTTCAACTTTCGTTATCATCCTGACAATGTTGTCCTTATAAACCGGAGGCACGGCCAGCCTGACAGACGATGGGTCAACGGCAAATGCATATTCACCGTTAAAGGCCTGGTTGATTTCCCTGGAAATCTTATCAGCAGTAGCAAAGTCGGCTTTGTGCAGGAACAGTCTTATTTCATTTGCATCACCCAGAATAAACAGGGGCTCTCTCTCAATGGTGACACCTTCAGGGACTTTCCCTGCGGTAGGATGGTTCTTTTGCGAGGAGGCGCCTTCACCTTCCGCCGCGAAGCCTCCTATAGAAACAGGCCCCTGGGCAAGGCCGTATACCTTGCCGTCAGGGCCTTTCAGGGGGGTAAGAAGCAAAGTGCCTCCTTGAATACTGTTGGCATCCCCGATTGTCGATACGAGGGCATCGGTTTTGATGCCCGGTTTTGCAAACGGTGGAAGAGTTGCCGTAATTACAACCGCGGCTATACTTTTCGTCTTGATATCATTGGGATTCACAGTCACTCCCATTCTCTCAAGCATACTTGAAATGCTTTGAATGGCAGTCTTTCCCTTATCGCCGGTCCCGTTCAGTCCTACAATAATTCCATACCCGATAAGTTGATTGTCCCTGACCCCTTCAAAGTTCGCAATGTCCTTTATGCGCTCAGCGTGAACGGCAGTGGCGAGTGACAAGTGATAAGTGACGAGCGAAAGTAATGCCATAAGTAATATTATTTTTTTCATAGTTATCTTAACTCCCTAACTCTGAACTCATAACTCTTATTAGAACGGCCATACATAATCAAGTGTCCTGACCATCCATCCCGGGCTCTGTTTTTCCTGTATTACCCCGTCTCCTACATAATAAACCTGCGCGTCCGCAATCTTGCTGCTCACAATTGTATTATCAGATGAGATATCATCCGGCCTTGCCATACCGCTTAGGACCAGTATCTGTTTTTCGTTGTTTATGGTCAGCTCTTTTCTTCCCTCCAATATAAGATTGCCGTTAGGCATTACTTCAATGACCTTGGCAGTCACTGTAGCAATAAGTGTCCCTTCCCTGTTTGTGTCACCGGCCCCTTTATGTTTTGATTTTGATGAACTTGATATGGAAGGCTCAAACACATTCGGCGCCTTATACAAGTCTTTCAGGCCGAAGGCATTGTGAAGATTAAAATCCTTGTTCATGCCGAGAAAGTTCGTCAGCTCAAAGTCCAGAGTAGATTCACGGCTTGTGTCCGTATCGGCCTTGCCTGAACCTGACAGGCTTTCAACTACATTTATTGTCACAAGATCATTCAGCCTCCGGGCCTTTCTGTCTTCAAATAAATTACCGTTGTCGCTCCAGAGTGAATTAAGAGAGGATTGCGCTGCCATATCAGGCGAACTGTCAACATATTTCGGCGGAGGCGGAGGCAGTTTGGCAGAAGGCGTGGCACAGCCGGACAAAATCAAAAGAAGGCAGAACATAGAAGTAAGAATGTAAAAGGCAGTCCCGGCTTCCGGTTTTTTAAAGTTCAACTTTAACCGTGTTTTCATCGATCAAAACTCCTCTCACCCCTTTTTTTGAAGACAAATTAATTGCATTTACGGGCATACCGACATGACTTTTTTCCCTGGTCTTTCCGGAAGCCTTGACCGTCATCCCGTTATGTTCTATCAAAAGCACTACACTCTTCCCCCGTTCAACCAATTGGGACATTTCAATCATGTCTTCCTCAATAGGGATGTTTGCGATAACCGATCTTTTCAAAGACTTGCCCAATATTTTCACTTGCTCTTTCACTGAATTTTTCGGTATTTTCCCTATCTCCATCTTTGTAAGGTAAAGATCTTCATCTTCTATAACATGCCTTTTCTGAAACGGCCTTTTACTCATGACGACCCAGTCGAAGGCCCTGACATTCGCCTTTACAACAATGACGTCATTATTGGCGAATATGAAAGAAAAGACCGCTTTCCCAAGAGGTCCTTTTTCCAAAAGTATCCTTTCAGGGCGATCAGCAGCAATCTTTCCGACAACCTGCACATTGCTGATCTCTATTTCCTCCCACGGATAATTGTCCGATAAATATGACCTCAGTTCATCCCCGGGGTCCCAGGTTGCGGCCTTTGAATAAGACAGACATAAGAACACTGAGGTCAGAACACAGGCCATGGAAATCAACACCACTCTTTGCAGTCTATCATCTGTGTTCTTTGCTCTATATTCTATTTTCATAATTACCTCTTGAGATTATTGGCCAGGGCAAGCATTTCATCCGTTGACTGAATGACCTTTGAGTTCAATTCATATGCCCTCTGGCTGACTATCATATTGACCATCTCTTCGACAACGTTCACATTGCTTAGCTCAAGAAAGCCCTGGTTGATTGAACCGAGACCTTCCGACCCCGGATTTCCGGTAGTCGGCTCACCGGAAGAGCCTGAAGGGATAAAGAGGTTTTTCCCGATGGCCTTGAGCCCGCCCGGGTTTATAAATTGCGCTATCTCGATCTGCCCCACCTCTGCGGGGGTGGTGCTGCCGGCCTGAAGCACGGACACTGTGCCGTCTTGAGAGAGGGTAATTTCCATTGCGTCTGCCGGGACGGCTATTGCCGGCTCCAGCGCATATCCGTCGGAATTTACGATACTCCCTTCACTGTTAAGCTTGAATGCGCCCGAACGTGTATAAGCGATTTCTCCGTCCGGTTTAGTGATCTGGAAAAATCCGTTTCCCTCTATGACCAGATCAAGGTTGTTTCCTGTAGATACAAAGTCACCCTGATGGAACATTTTCTGAACAGCCGCGGGCTTGACCCCGAGACCAATTTGTATGCCTGTCGGGACTTCATTACCTTCAGCGGACACAGCGCCCGCAGTTTTCAGGCTCTGGTACATCAGCTCCTGAAAGTCGGCCCTGCTCTTTTTGAATCCGGTCGTATTCACATTTGCAAGGTTATTGGAGATAACATCTATATTGATCCTCTGCGCCTCCATCCCGGTTGCTGCTATAAATAATGATCTGTCCACTTTGTCCTCCTATATTCTTTTAACTCTTTTAACTCTTGAAACCCTTAGAACGTTCCTCTATATCATTTACCCATTTCATTAATTGTCTTTGAAGCCGCCTCATCAAATGAATGGATAATCTTCTGATAGCTTTCGAATTCCCTGGTTGCCGCCATCATCTGAACCATTTCCTGAATGGCATTAACATTGGATTGCTCTAAATATCCCTGGCTGATCTGGGCATTGACCGTCTCACCGTTCTCTTCTGTTGCGAACATTCCTCCGTCCAGTTTTTTAAGCACTCCGGTGTCAGGGAAATTAACGACCTTCACTTTACCCACAGATGCTTCATCAACAAGAATTTCACCCGAAGGACTTATATCTATACTGCCCCCCTGCACTGCAATGGGCCCCCCGTCACCCATGACCTTTACACCGTCTTTGGTCGCCAAATATCCGTCACTGCTGATCATAAAATTGCCGTTTCTGGTATAACGTCCCCCTTCGAGCGCAAAAAATCCCTCGCCGTTTATTGCCAGGTCAAGCGCGTTTCCGGTCCTCTGTATGGTACCGCTTGAGAAGTCAACCATGCTTTTGGAAAGGTCGGCCATTACGCGCCCATCCGGCGATAAATCCCTTTTATTATCAACAGGGATCATATAGTCCTTGAAGGAAATTCTCTCTTTCTTAAACCCAGGGGTATTCACGTTAGCAATGTTCTGGGCAAAGATGTCCATGTTCCTGCGTTTTAAGACAGCCCCTGAAAGCGCTATGTAGATTCCTTTATACATGACCCTTCTTTATGCAAACAGAGTGCCAGAGATGTCTGCTGTAAATCCCCCGGACAATATTCTTCTTTATTATTGGTTTTTCAGTCATTATCTTTGTTCGATCAGCATGTTTCACAGCGCCGCTCCTGATGTTAAGGGAAAATTATTCCCACCGGAAAATATCTTCCCTATATTCTTATATCAATCCTTCCTTCCTTTACAATCTCCTCTTTATTTTCTTCTTCCCGTTTTTTTTCCTTCTCGTTTTTCTGGTGATTTTTTTTCTTATTCATGACCGGGTCCCGTTCATTTTTTACTTCCGGTATCCCGTATGTATTGCCGAGTCCTTCAACCGCCATTTTAATGCCTCAACCGCTTTAACTTATGTGGCTGATCTTTGTTTTAAGTTTCCCCAGGGCCTGGCTGTGGATCTGACAGACCCGTGACTCTGTTATGCTGAGCACCTTCCCAATCTCCTGCATGGTGAGCTCTTCATAATAATAGAGCGCCAGTACCATCTTCTCTTTCCTGGGCAGAGAATCAATCAGCTCAACCAGTTTTTCCTTTGTGTCTTTTTCCTCCAGGATAGTGAGCGGGCTCTTTGCCGACGGGTCCGCTATGCATTCGGATATATTCAGGTCGCTGTCCGCATATTTATTATTTCGAAAATCTTCAAGCCTGACCGGGTTTGAACAGGTCGAGTACTGAAGTGTCTTGAAATATTCATCAAGGGGCATCTTCAGCGACTTCGCCACTTCGGTATCATCAGGCATCCTGCCAAGCTTCCTTTCGAGCTTCTGACGGGCATTGTTGATTACCTCTATCTTTTTTCGCATCGACCTCGGGATCCAGGCTGTGGCCCTCAACTCGTCGATCATTGAGCCCTTGATCCGCAATTCCGCATACGTCTTGAGTTTGACCTTCCCTGGTTCATACCTGTCCAAGGCGTCCATCAGTCCCATCAGGCCCACGCTGACAAGATCTTCAATAGTCACGTGGCCCGGCAGCTTCCATGAAAGCCTGTAGGCGGTATACTTGATATACGGCAGGAATTCCTTGATTACCTTCTCTCTTGTTTCTTCATTGATTTCTGTCTTGTACTTTAACATTTCGCTTTTAGTAGACCTCCTAGAAAGAACTGAAGTGTTCCCTTAATATGGTCATTGTTATCATTATCGATCTTCTCCGATATCTTGAATAAACTCCTGGATGCCGCACTTTCAGGGTAAATGTCCATCAGCGCCCTCTGCTGGCGGACCGCCTTCCTGACGGAATCGTCATGAGGTATATATCCGATGTAATCGAGGGATATGCTCAGGAACCTTTCAGCGGCGGTTGAAAGCCTCCTGTAGACCTCGGTCGCTTCTTTCTCATCCTTGACATTGTTCACGAGGACCTTGAAATCCTTTTCCTGGTATTTGGTAAACAGTACTTTTATAAGCGCATATGCATCGGTCATCGCAGTAGGCTCGGCTGAAGTAACGATGATCGTGTCCTGCGCAGCCATACAGAAAAAAGCAACATTCGGCGATATCCCCGACGATGTATCAATTAAAAGATAATCGATCCCTCCGTCATAGGACTCGAATTCCTCAAGAAGCCTCAGTCTCTGGAACTCGTCAAGGGCGGTAAGCTCCTGTATGCCTGAGCTTGCGGGGAGCACCTTTATTCCCAGGGGGCCGTCAACGATGAGGTCTTTCAATCTCTTTTCTCCGCTAAAGAGATGTTTGATATTATACTTCGTTACAAGGTTCAGGATAACGTCGATATTGCTGAGCCCCAGATCAGCATCGAATACCAGCACCTTCTTATTGAGCTTGCTTAATCCGATGGCCAGATTTGCCGTAATGTTCGTCTTTCCGACGCCGCCCTTTCCGCTGGCGACAGCTATTGTCCTCACGATCTTTCTTTCTGCAGTGTCCATTATGCGCTCCCTGTTCTTAAAATAAGATTAGTCAATTTTTTACTGTCGACAAATTCAAGATTGCCCGGTACCCTCTGTCCGGTTGTTATGTAGGCGACGGGTTTCTGATATAAACGACAGAGGTTATATATAGCACCCAGCCTCACTGCCTCATCCGTCTTTGTAAACGCCATAAAATCTATAGGCAGGGAGTTATAGTATTTATGTGTGTCCATGAGAAACTTGCAGTCGCTTGATGCGCTCAGCAGCAGTTGTGTTTCTATGGGCATCCCCATCTCATAAATATTATTCAGGTTGCCGATGTACTCCGCGTCTCTGGGATTTTGTCCCGTTGTGTCGACCAGTATGACGTCCTTATCGGAGAACCTGCCGACGCTCTTCCTGAAACTCTCCCTGTTTGCAACAAGATCAAGAGGGATGCCTATCATCCTCGAATATATCCGTATCTGTTCCGCGGCGCCTATCTTGTATGTATCAAAACTGATCATGGCCGTTTTTTTCCCTTCCTTAATTGCTATTGATGCAAGCTTGGCAAGCGTAGTGGTCTTTCCCGACCCGGTCGGGCCGATGAGCATTATTATTCTCCTGTTATCTTTCGCGGCTGCGTCCCTGATTTGCCCAAGCGGATTTCTGACAGGTCTTGATATATTAAGATCGTCGGTCATGACAGCTTCGAGGTCTTCGATGCCGCCTGCCCTTTCAACGAGCTTCAGCGCAAATTCATCATTGATTGATTTTTCCCTGAGGAAATGAAAAATGTTCCTTTTCTCCTCCGGCATCTTCAGCTCAAACCCGCTGTTCTTCATGGCCTCGATATATTCTCTCAGGCTCTTCATTTCCCTCTGGAGGACCATTAAATCACCGGGAGCGGCCTCAATTGCTGTTTGCTGCGGCGCTTTTATTTCCTTCCCGGCCATTTCCGGGTTTACCCCGGCAGCCGGGGCTTTACCGTTGTATTCATCGATGTCATAATCGACAGCCGCCGTCACCTCCACATACGGCTTCATCCCTTTTTTATCTTCCGACGACAGGATAACTGCATCAGGCCCGAGCTCTTTTTTTACAAGTGAAAGGGCCTCCCTGAAATTCTTTGCGCGTATCGTTTTAATTTTCATACTTCACCATCCCCCTGATATCGAGGTCCGTTTTTGATACGATCTCAGCGCTTGAAAGCACGACAAAGGACGATGAAATCCTTTCCACGATCTTCCTGATATACTTCCTGATATTGGCGGAGCAGAGGATTATAGGCTGCGCGCCTTTAAGCTTTCCTGAAGCGAGAATATTCTCAATACTCTTTACGAGCCTGTTTATCACGTCGGGAGTGACACCGCCTCCTTCAGACTGTGACAGTAATTTTTCATACCTGGGATCAAGCGTAAATACGGTCAGCTTTCCATCGTCATTCACATACTGTTTTGTGATGGTCCTTGAGAGGGCCTGCCGCACATACTCGGTAAGGGTCTCAGGGTCTTTTATGCCGGGTGAGTAATCAAGCAAGGTCTCAAATATGGTCATGATGTCTTTAATCGACACCCTTTCTTTCAGAAGGTTCTGCAATACACGCTGCACTGCGCCTTCCGATAATAGTTGCCGTGTCAACCACCATGTACCCGGAAAGCTGCGCATTCTCCACGTCCTTTTCATCGATCCAGTACGCCGGAAGTCCAAAGGCCGGTTCCTTTGTCGGGATACCATCGATCTTCTCTGCATTGCCTGAGGCCACGGCAAGCCAGCTGCCCATCATGACCTCGCCTCTGGCAATCTCGATGCCGCGGATCAGAAAACTGTATTCATGCGGCCTCAATTGCAGATTGTCTTTTATGTGGATCGGGGCCACGACAAAACCGAGTTCTGTCGCAAGCTGTCTTCTCATGGCCTTTATTTTGCCCAGCAGCTCTCCATTTGTCGTGTCCACAAGCGGAATGAGCCCGTATCCTATTTCAAGACTCAGCGGGTCCAGTTCAAGAAAAGATTCTATCTTCGTTTCTTCCCTGGCCGCTTCAGACGGCATGACCGGGGCCTCTTCTTCTACAGGCGACTTTGTAATAATATATGCCATGCCTCCGGCGATTGCCGACACCAGGAAAAAAGGTATGTGCGGAAGCCCCGGCACTATGCCAAGGACCAATAACACACCTGAGACTGTGGCAAGAGACTTCGGATTAATGAGGACCTGGCTGGTAATGTCCTTGCCCATGTTGCTCTCTTTGCCGGCGCGGCTGACCACAATACCTGCGGCAGTCGACACCAGCAGCGCCGGGATCTGAGAAACAAGGCCGTCACCGATTGTGAGTATAGTGTATGTGGTGGCTGCGTCCAGTATGGGCATGCCTTTTTGCAGCGTGCCGATAATAAGCCCGCCGACAATATTGATTGCGGTTATTATCAGGCCTGCAATCGCATCTCCCCTGATGAACTTGCTTGCGCCGTCCATTGATCCGTAATAATCTGCTTCCTGCGATATGACTTCCCTGCGGATACGCGCTTCTTTTTCGTCAATAAGACCGGAATTCAGGTCGGCATCGATGGCCATCTGCTTGCCGGGCATCGCATCCAGGGTAAACCTGGCTGCGACCTCTGCTATTCTTCCCGATCCCTTTGTTATGACCGTAAAATTGACGATTACCAGAATAATGAAAATTATTATGCCGACGGCATAGTCGCCGCCTACCACAAAATTCCCGAAGGCTTTGACAACATGCCCTGCCGCATCTACGCCCTCATGGCCTTTCAAAAGTACCAGTCTGGTAGTTGCAATGTTAAGCGCCAGCCTGAAAAGAGTAGTGATAAGCAGCAGTGTCGGTAGGACTGAGAAATCAAGTGGCTTTTTGATATAAACAGAGGTAACGAGTATAGTTATCGAGAGTGAAATAGAAAGTGTCAGCAATATATCAAGCAGGAACGCCGGCAGCGGCACCAGCATCACTCCGATAATTGCCACCAGTATCACAGCCACCACTATGTCTTCTCTCTTGTTCAGCATTGCCAGTATTTTCATATTAAAGGGCTCCCGTTATATACAATATGCCTCAGTGAATTCATCCTCATTTCTGACCCGCACGGCCGCAATCCGCAGTTCATAATTTCCCTTTCAGTTTATAAATGTATGCAAGTATTTTGGCGACAGCCACATAAAGCCCTTCCGGGACATATTCATTCAGTTCCAGTTTAAAGAGCGCCCTTGCAATCGGTTTGTCCTCGATAATCGGGACGCCATGCTGCCTTGCGATCTCTTTTATCTTCTGCGCAACAATTTCCGCGCCCTTTGCCACTATCCTCGGCGCCGGCATCACCTTGTCCTCATATTTTATTGCGACGGCCAGATGGGTCGGGTTTGTAATTACAACAGTGGCAGTGGGCACCTGCTGCATCATGCGTTTTCTTGCCGCGGCCCTCTGCGCGCTGCGTATCCTCGATTTAATCAGCGGGTCCCCCTCTGACTCTTTAGATTCCTCTTTCATCTCCTGCTTGCTCATCCTCAGCGATTTTTCATACTGCCATTTATCTATGAAATACCCGATGATCGCCAGGACCATGTAATATGCAAATGCGATAATAACAGCATCCATTATCAACTTGGCAGACACCCTCAACAGCTCGTTCATTTCCATGGCCGTCAGCCTGGGAAGTATCTTCATGTCTTTATTGATGATGTAATATACAAGCCAGCCTCCTACAGAAAACTTCAGAAGACTTTTCAATAACTCGATGAGGCCCTTGGATGAAAAGAGCCTCTTAAATCCTTCAACAGGATTAAGCTTTTCAGGTTCAAATGTGAGCGGCTTAAAGACAATGCCGTCCTGCATCACGGATGCAAGCAATGCCAGAGCAACCGAAGAGATGAAAAAGGGAGCAACTATTTTCACGCCCTGTAAAATTCCTATCTTTGATACATGCAGAATATCCGTCCCGTATTTCAGGCTGAGCATTCCACCCGTCATGCCGGCCAGGCTGGAGAAGAACTGATGTCCGCCGAAATAAAATATCATTATGATTCCACCCATCGTAATAGTCGACGTAAGGTCTTTGCTTCTCGCGATCTGGCCCTTTTCTCTGGCCTTCTGCTTCTTTCGCGGTGAAGCCTGTTCTGTTTTGTCCTGAAAATCATCCGCCATCTCTTATCCTTTCGCCATCATGAGAAGCTTTATCATCTCTCCTCTGAGGTCGCTGAAACTTATGCCGAGCACATGCTCAAAAACAGGGATACTCAATATCATCAGCATTATTCCCAGAAATATGTTCAGCGGCAATGCAACAAAAAATATGTTCATCTGCGGCGCGACCTTGTACAGAAACCCCGACAGCAGCTGAACGATCAGCAGGCCGACCATGACAGGCGCGGCGATTTTTATTGCCATCACAAACAGCCCGCTCACCATAGCAATGACTTCGGGAAGTAAAGGGGCGATATTCACTTTCCCGATGGGCAGCAGCTCGAAGCTTTTCACAAAAACAAATATCAGATCGTGATGGGCATCCATTACAAGAAAGAGCAGCATCGTCAGGATGCCGTAAATCTCCGAAATAAGGGTGTCCTGCCCTACTTCCGGGTTAAAGACCTGCGCCATAGACAGTCCCATTGTGTAGCTGATAAAAGTGCCCGCCATATTAACTGCCAGAAATATCAGCCTGACGGCAAACCCGAGGGTCATCGCAATGATTATCTCTTTAATGATTAAAATAGGGATGTTGTTTTCAGCAATGGAAAAATTGACTACAGGGGTCAGGAGCAATGAGACAAAAACCGCCAAACCCATCCTGAACTGAGGAGGCATCTGTTTGCCTCCCAGCACAGGAAGAAAACTGATGAATATGCCGGACCTGAGAAGGACAAACAGAAAGTTGGTTATATAACCGGAAAAGGCATTTATGTTCAGATCAACTGTCATATTTCACCGTTTTAATCCTGCGTTATTTCTCATTTCACATAAGACGGTATTTGCATTATCAGGTTCGTGGTGAATGTCGTCAGCTTCTCCGACATCCAGGGCATGAGAAGAAACATGCATGCGAATACCGCCAGCATTTTCGGCACAAATGTCAGCGTAAATTCCTGTATCTGTGTTACGGCCTGGAACAACCCTATAATCAGACCCACAACCAACCCCACAAGAAGCGGCGGGCCGGACACGTACAGGACTACTTTAAACATCTCAGTTGTTATTCCGTTAATAGTTTCTATAGTCATTAAAAACTCCTCATCAGTGAACCGATTACCAGGTTCCACCCGTCAACCAGGACAAATAAAAGCAGCTTAAAGGGAAGAGATATCATGACCGGCGGCAGCATCATCATCCCCATACTCAGCAGTATGCTGGCTATGACCATGTCTACAATCAGAAATGGAAGGAACAATAAAAAGCCTATTTCAAAAGCCGTCTTTAATTCGCTTATAGCGAAGGCCGGTATCAATACTCCCATCGTCAGCTCTTCGGGTTTGGCCGGGACCGGTTTTTTTGACAGGTTTGCAAATAAAGCTATGTCCTTCTGTCTCGTCTGCTTCAGCATAAATTGCCTTAAAGGCGGCACCGCCTCATCAATGGCCTCTCCGAAAGACACCTCTTCATGAAGATACGGGGTCACGGCTTTTTCATTGATAACATCTATCGTGGGAGACATGACAAAAAAAGTCAGAAACAATGAAAGACCTATCACGACTGTATTAGGCGGAACGGTTTGTCCTCCGAAGGCATGCCGTAAAAAAGAGAGCACGACAACGATACGGGTAAAAGAGGTTACCATAATCAGCACAGCCGGGAGAAATGAAAGAAAACTGATTATCAGAAAAGTCTCTATTAAGGGATTATTGATGTCCTTGAAATCGATGGCATACGCAGGGGAAGCTGTCGTAAACAAAAGAACGAACAGCAAAGTGATTTTCATGGCTGGTCTGGTAAAACCGGCCTTTGCAGGCCTATGACAGTTATCCGGACAGGGCTGATATTTCCCTGTATTTTTCAATGTGTGATTTTCGTTCTTCAATTTCTGTGCGCTCCTATATTTACAAACTTCTGGAATTTATCCTGAAATCCTTCCGTCTCCGGTATATCTATGTCTTCGTCCTTGAACACTCTCAAGAGCCTGATGTCATTCTGGGTGAGTCCCAGCAAGAGCACCTCTTTTCCTATTTTCAACGCCGCCACTCCCTTTTTGGGTCCGAAGGGCTGATAGCTGACAATGCTCATAAGACCGAACTTGTTCTGCTTTTTCTTCAGGACGAACCCTCCCGCCACTATCAAAAGGACCACAAATAGAAGGGCCGCAGCCACCTGTAAATAAGTTCCTGTCATTTCAGTTGCGTCAACCTTTCCGTGGGACTGATTATGTCCGTAAGCCTCACCCCGAACTTTTCATTAACGACCACTACCTCGCCTCTTGCTATGAGCCTGCTGTTGGCGAGTATCTCCATGGGTTCGCCTGCAAGTTTTTCCAGTTCGACAACCGAGCCCTGGCCGAGCTGAAGGAGCTCCTTTATCAGCATTTTAGACGAGCCCAGCTGCACGGTAATTTCGACCGGTATGTCGAGGAGAAATTCAATATCTCTTTCTGCCGATGACCTGTTTTCATCCTTCAGGTTTCCGAATTCCGCCTGCTGAACCTTGGCCCTGTCCTGCTGCGCTACATCCTTTTCTTCCATAAAATACCTCCGTCCTTGTTATACGTCTTGCCTTAACGTCTGTCCCTTAATTTTTTCCGGATGACCGTGAATGAATAACGTAAGAGCGGCTTATTCATTCAACGACCCCTGTTAATTTAACGGCCTGGTTGCCACGGCTGAAACCAGGATTGCCCTTAAATTTAGGCAGTCCTTCCACATAGACCACAAGATCATCATTTATCGACTTGCCGAGATTTATGACATTGCCGGTTTTGAATTTCATTATGTCCCCGAATGTCAGGGACAAACGCCCTACCTCAGCCGTTATTCTTACCTGTGTCTGCCTCAATATATTCTTCATTATTAAGGACCATCTCTGGTCGGTTTCAAATTTATCGCCCTGGATGCCTGAATAGAGTTTTTCTTTTACAGGCTCAACCGTGGAATACGGGACGCAAAAGAACATGCGGCCGGCAAAGTCTTCTATTTCAATCATGACTTCGATGTTGATCACTATTTCAGCAGGGGTAACAATTGTCACAAACTGCGGGTTGATTTCCGAGCTTACATATTCCGGGGATATCTGAGCTATGCCTCCCCATGACGCAGCAAAATCCTTCAATGCCATATTGACGACCCGTTGTATGACTCTCTGCTCAATCGTGGTAAATGCCCTTCCCTCGGACTTGATGTTCTGGGCATTGGCCCCGCCAAAAAAGAATTCTATAAAGGCAAAAACAAGGGGCGCTTCGAGCACAAGCAGAGAATACCCCTTAAGCGGGTCCATTTTATAAATATTGATGCTGGAAGGGACGGGAATGGTCTTTATGAAATCTCCGAACTTTATTATCTCTACGTTCTGAATGCTTATGTCGACGAATTTCATGATAAGATTGGAGACCGAATTCCTGAAAAGTCTCGCAAAAGACTCGTTTGCCATTTCAAGGCCGGGCATCCTGCCGCGGATGATACGCTCCTGGTTTGTAAAATCAAAGGGGCGCACTCCTGCAAGGATTTTGCCTTTTGCCTCTTCGGTGTCGATCTCCCCTGACGCTACGCCTTTAAGCAGGGCATCGACTTCATCCTGTGAAAGTATCTTGTCGCTCATTGCATTACAAATTCAGTAAAGAAAAGATTTTTGAAGGTGTCCTTGTCCATCCCCATCACCTGGTTGGCCCTGAAAAGCAGCTCGTCCTTAAGCTGGAATTTACCCTCGGGACTGGATATCGAATTCAATGACTTGCTGCTCACCAGCGTTATAATGGTGTCTCTCAACTGGGGTGTTTTCTCTTTTACCGTTTCAGCGAGGTTTTGATCGGAGACCTCAAATTGAATTGTGACCTTCAGGTACCTGCCGTGGTCTGCAAGATTTAATACAAAGGGATCGAGCGCAAGGATGGAGGTCTTGGTATCGGCCTTTTCTTCATGGGTCTTGCCGTCGCTTTTCTTGCCGGCCAGTAATTTGTATCCTGCAAAGCCCCCCGCACCGAGGACAACGGCAGCAGCTACAATGATAATGATCAATGTCTTGCTCCCTTTTTTCGGCGGGGCAGGTGTCTCGTCCTTCAACTCTTCTTTTTCATCTGCCATTATTGCTTCCTCCAATTAATTGTTAATCGCTATTGTCTTCTCACCGGACCCTTGCGCGGTCTCGAATAACATACTTCTATATACAAATATCATGCCCGATGTAATACGTTGATTTATAGTAATTTACGATCTATTTTCTCAGTCAAAAATATGACTTCGAGGATAGGTTATTGTCTGTTTGGATTTGAAATTAATGTATGTCCTTACAGGAAAGGCTCATATCATTAAAGATATCCATAATAATACCGATGATATTTTGTAACGATAGAATATTTAATGAGTCACTGCGTTAAATAAGCGCATATTTATTCTTGAAAAATGAAAACGGAGGGGGGATTTCATGACTGATAAAATTGATCTTCAAAATGTTACTGCCGATTTTGAAGATAAGGTCTATGTTATAGCGGATGAAGTCCTCAATATTCTAAAGGACCTTTCCCAGGAAAACAAAAAACAGATAAACAGCAAGGCCATTGCTGAAAAAATGTTCTGGAGCGATTCTGTCAAAAACATATTGTCCGTGAATACAGTTAATGCGCCAGGCAATGTTCCTGACCCTGAAAGTCTTAAGGAATTGTCCAATACCCTTCTGGACAAGTTTACCGAATTTATGCCCCCATCGATTACAGACCAATTGAGCGACCTCAAAGAGAAGCTCCATATAAAAGAGGGCAGCGGCGGTTCTCACGATTGGCTGGATTCTCCGATTAAGGTAATAAAGAAGTACATCGACTCACTTACGGTACGCGTTAAAGAACTTGAAAATTTCATGCAGCAGACAATGACATATCTGGAAGAAACTGAAGGACATGTGGCAAGCGAACTGTCCTCCCAGCAGCATAAGTTCAGAGAAGACAGAAGCTTTGAAGAAAACATATCTGAGAATGTTACCTCTATAAAGAATAATATCGATGTTTCCAATGATTTCAATTCAATTAAAATGGCTGTTATAAGCAAAATAGAGAATATCAACAAAAGCATTGAGACAAAAAGAGAGCATGATATGCGCCGCTTAAATGAGACTGAAAAGACACTTGATGAAATGGGCAGGCGCATGTCGGAAATCAAGCGTGAAGCAGATGAGATCAGGAAGAAATCACAGGAGATCGAATTTGAATCGGTCCATGACAACCTTACGGGACTTTATAACAGAAGGGCTTATGACCAGAAAATTACAGAAACCCTTGCAGCTCTGGAACGATACAACGTCCCGGCCTCACTTATGATATGTGATATCGATTATTTCAAAAAAATAAACGACACCTTTGGACATAAGGTGGGTGATCTTGCGCTTAAAAAACTGGGCTCACTGCTTAAAGAGAGATTGAGAATAAATGATTTTGTAGCGAGATACGGTGGAGAAGAGTTCGCAGTTATTCTGTCCCATACGGACTTAAAAGGCGCGATACAGGCAGGCGAAGGTGTGCGGTCTTACATCGATAAAGCCGTATTTTCCTATAAAGACCAGAAAATCCCTCTTACAATAAGTATCGGGGTCAGCGTATTCATAAAAGGCGACAACGGCAGCACGGTTTTTGAAAGGGCCGACAGCGCCCTTTATCTTGCCAAGAAGTCCGGAAGAAATTCCGTAAAATCAGAGAACGATGTTTTGTCTGATGTGATTGCCATAAATTGATTTTCAATATATGAGCATGCCGGATAGGAACACATTATGAACCCCAAAATTGACCATGATGATGATAGGATGTCCAGGCTGGAGGAAAAGATAAATGTAGTGGCCGACGAGGTTCTCGATATCCTGAAACAGCTTTCTCAGGACAATATGCAGCAGCTCAACAGCAAAATAATCGCTGAGCGGATGTTTATAAGAGATGCTGTCAAGAAAGTACTGGAAGGACCCGAACAGAAGAAAGCGGATGGGGTGTCCGGTTCCAATCTTTTAAAGAATATAGCCGACACTGTATTGAGCAGGTTTTCCGAGCTGACCCCCAGCTCAATAACCAGCCAGCTCATCAACTTGAAAGACCATCTTAATGACGAAGACATTCTTAAAGACACGACAGAGTGGCTTGATTCCACAGTCAAAATTATTAAGAAATATTTTGATTCGATTTCCAGAAGAAATGAAGAACTTGAGGAATTCATGCGCCAAACCATGAAGCACCTTGAAGAAACGGAGCTTCATATGTCAAGTGAATTATCTTCACATCAGAAAAAGTTCTCCGAGGACAGAGATTTTGAGAATGCCCTCTCTGTCAATATGAATATGATAAAGCATGACATTCATACCGGTAACGATATTCAAAGCATCAAAAAAGCGGTCCTGGGCAAGATAGACAATATAAACAGGGGGATCGAAAAGAAAAGAGAACAAGACCTTGACCGTCTCAGAGAAACAGAGAGGACCTTGCAGGCGATGGGGACCCGCATAAATGATATTAAGAAAGAAGCCGACGAAATAAAGAAGCGGGCCGCTGAAATTGAAAGTGAATCTCTCCGCGACAATCTCACAGGGCTCAGTAACCGCAAGGCCTACGACCAGAAAATAATAGAGACCCTCGCCGATCTCGGCAGGTACGGAGTGCCTTCGTCGCTCCTTATATGCGACATTGACGATTTCAAAAAAATAAATGATACCTACGGTCACAAAGTCGGAGATCAAGCTCTGAAGAAACTTGCTTCCTTATTAAAAGAGAAATTAAGGGTAAATGATTTTATATCGAGATACGGCGGAGAGGAGTTTGCCATTATCCTGTCTCATACTGATCTAACCGGGGCGGTTAAAGCCGGTGAAGGGATGTTATCATATATCAACAAATCGGCCTTCTCCTACAAAGGCAACAGAATAGCTCTCACAATAAGCATAGGAATAAGTGTCTTCAAACAAAGTGATGACACCGGTACTGTATTTGAAAGGGCCGACTCTGCGCTTTATCTTGCAAAACGCAGAGGCAAGAACAATGTGAAAACGGAAACAGATGTCATCAATGAAGTCTCTTCAGATAAAAGCTCAATCAACTTAAAATAAATCTATAAATATTGTTCAGACAATTTACAATTTTGCGACTTAATTCGTAGTCGCCTTTTCTGTCATTCAATACTGAGGTTATCTGCTTAAAGATTAAAGTAATCAAATTATAGTTCCGATAATTATGCAGAAGACGCTTATCGGTTTCTTGGAGTGATTTAAATAAATATTCATTACACATGATGACATTTTCTAATTATTGATGAGACCAAACCTGGCACATATCGAGGGTCATAATGCATATAGCAAAGCTTAAAAAATTACTCAGGGACATTAATGACAAAGACGCCTCCAGGAGACGGGCGGCTGCAGAAGCGCTTTCAGGTGGTGATGAAAGGGCCATTTATCCACTGATCAAGGCATTGAAAGATGACAACTTCGGAGTACAGGACGCGGCAATGCGTTCACTCATGGAAATAAAGGGTGAGACCACCGCGTATATGGTCCTGCCACTTCTCCGGGAAAACTCCTTTCTCAGGAACACCGCAATAATGATAATACGTGAGATGGACAAAATCGCCGTCCCGCTGCTTTATGTCCTGCTGAATGACAGAGATGATGATATCAGAAAATTTGCCCTGGACCTGATACACGATATCCAATACTGCAGCTACCCTGAAAAGCTGGTTGAAATGCTCACCGGTGACCAGAATGCAAATGTTCGCGCCGCGGCCGCAAAAACAATAGGCATGCTTCAGTATAAAAAAGCGATCCCACAGCTTATAAAGGCCTTATCAGATGAGGAGTGGGTCTGCTTCTCGGCGCTTGAGGCCCTAACAAACCTGAAGGATGACGCTTCCACGGACGCTTTAATCGGCCTCCTGAACAATTCATCTGAAACAATAAGATTTGCAGCTATAGAGGCCCTCGGTAAAATCGGCGCTTCTAAAGCTATTCAACATCTCTCACAGCATATCTCCGACTCTGAGGGATTTGAAAAAACAGCAACTATTAAAAGTCTCGCCCGCATGGGTTGTGTTCCTTCCCTTCCGGGAGTGGCAGCTGCCCTTATCGATATATTAAAGGAAGATGAGTGGGATGATAAATTGATTGCAATCAACGGCCTCGTTTCCCTTAAAGCCGAGGACGCGATTTATCACGTGATAGATCTGGCGGGGTCGTTGGACCTCTCAGAGCCTGACAGCGACGACAAACTGTCCACGATAAAAGAGGCAGTTCACAACTTCGGATGCAATGACTCGCTCATAGCATTGCTTAATGATGATTCAATTAAATACAGGGGTAAAGTTGTGGTCATAGAAATAGTCGGAGACTTAAGATGTAAAAAATCAGTCCCGGCCCTTATCAACCTCCTGAAAAGTGATTTCAGGGACGTGAGAAGGACCAGCATAAAATCACTCGGGGAAATTGACAGTGAAGAAGCCAAAGAATGTCTCATGGAGGCAATTTCGGACGATGACAGCCATGTGAGGAAAACGGCCGTTGCCGCCCTTGGGAAAATACGGGAAATGACCGCCTTTGAACCCCTTATGAAAATGCTCCAAAACGAACAATACAACGATGTCATCGATGAATTCATTAATGCGCTTATGAACATCAATCCGACTCTTTTTTTGTCCCGTGTCGGTGAATTAAATGAAAATATTCGAAAGATAGCTGCGAGATACTCATCGGAATTGAATTCGGAGATTACATGCTGAATATGGTCCTTGCAGAAGCGACATTCAAGGATATAAGAAATTATATTTACGATAACAGCGGCATATTTATATCAGACTCCAAAAAGTACCTGATCGAAAACCGGCTTTCACGGATAATCCAGGAAAAGAAGCTTCAGAGTTTTGAAGACTATCTCAAACTCATAAAATTCAGCCCAAACGGAAATGAGCTAACGAGGCTTTTCGACGCAGTGACTACCAATGAGACCTATTTCTTCAGGGAGCCTCAGCAACTGACTGTCTTTGCGGAAGAAATATTATCAAAATTATTAGAGAAAAAAAAGGGACCGAATAAATTGAAAATCTGGTCTGCAGCATGTTCCTCGGGAGAAGAACCATACACCCTTTCAATGATACTCATGGAAAAACGTTTGTCATCAGATAAATTTGAGATACATGCATCAGACCTTAGTGAAGGCGTCCTGAGCTCCGCAAAAAGAGGTGTTTATAATTCCTATTCCGTAAGAAATATACCGGAAGCTTATATGAAAAACTACTTTGCAACCAGCGGTCAATCGTATAACCTCAGTGATTCAGTCAAAAAAACCGTCAAGTTCATGAAAGTCAACCTTATAGACAATAAATGCATGTCGTCTCTGAGGGGAATGGACATAATTTTCTGCCGGAACGTACTTATATATTTTGATGTCAAAGCCAAACAAAAAGTCGTTTCAAATCTCTATGACAGCTTGAATCCCGGCGGCTATCTGTTTATAGGCCAGTCTGAAAGCTTGCACAATATCACAAGGGCGCTCAGGCCCTGTGTTATAAATAAAGTGATTATGTACCAGAAGGTATGAACATGATAAAAACAACAAGAAACCAGGGAACAATAATTTATAAAATTCTTGATGTCATAGAGGGGATACTATGAAAATCATGATTGTCGACGATTGCCAAACTACGAGAAAACTACTCGGTCATTATTTGAAATCCAGGGGATATTCTGTTGTATTTGCCGAAAACGGCCTTGATGCCATTGAGAAACTCGGGACAGACACCGTCAACCTCGTTATGACGGACCTTAATATGCCTTACATGGACGGCATGGAATTAACAAAGACCCTGCGCGCAGATCCTAATTTATTTGATATCCCGATCCTTATGGTCACCACTGAAAATGACGATACCGAGAGAGAAAAGGCGTACAGCAATGGTGTAAACGGGTATCTGGTAAAACCCGTCACAGGAGACGCCATAGCTCAAAATATAAAAAATATAATAAAGCAGTTTTTCGCCCAAGGAGGAATGCAGCATGGTTGATCAAAACATGAAGATACTTGTAGTTGATGATTTTTCAACAATGAGACGGATTGTAAAAAATCTTCTTAGACAAATTGGCTACGCAAATATTGAAGAGGCTGAAGACGGGGCCCAGGCATATTCAAAACTTAAAAACGGAGGTTTCAGCTTCGTTGTCAGCGACTGGAACATGCCCAATATGGATGGCCTTGACCTCTTAAAAAAAGTGCGTAGCGATCCTGAATTAAAAGATCTTCCTATTCTTATGGTCACTGCAGAAGCTGAAAAAGAAAAGGTCATAACTGCCATACAAGCAGGCGTCAATAACTATATAGTTAAACCATTTACAGGGGAAGTCCTGAAAGAGAAAATGGACAAAATACTTGAGAGACTTCAGGCGCAGAAATAACGGACTTTTAAAAATATAGCCGGGAGATAAGAGCATGAGCGATGAGATGGAAGAAATAATATCCGAGTTTATCACGGAAGCCGAGGAATCTCTTGACCGGATAGAACCCCT
>JACRQA010000068.1 GCA_016222915.1 Nitrospirota bacterium
ATGCAGAATATAAGGGACGACAAAGGGCTCGTCTATGATATCCACAGCTATTTCGCCGCTGATAAATTCGGTGGAAGTTTTCAGGTGGCGCTGCAGACAAAAAACGAATCAGCCAATACTGCGATAGAAGAAGTCCTGAAGGAGATCAACCGGATCAGGAACAGTCTTGTATCGGAAGATGAGCTTGCCGACGCCAAGTCGTTTCTCACCGGCAGTTTCCCCATGAAGATCGAGACAGGCGCGCGTATTGCCGGTTTCCTCACGGCAGTTGAATTTTACGGTCTGGGCGATGACTACGTTGATAAGTATCCCTCATACATTAACAGCGTGACTCGTGAGGATGTCCTCAGGGTCGCGAAGAAATACCTGGACACTGAAAATTACGTCCTGGTCGTTGTCGCGGACCAGGAGAAGGCCTTGTTAAAGGAAGAATATAAATAGTACCCGGTCAGTCCGATAATTGCCCCGATTCCGCTAATGATGGAACAATTCCGCATTTATCATTGTCTAATGTGAATAGAGCATATGCAACAAAATCCTGATCCCGATTATGAGACAGTATTGCGCTGTCAGAAGGGCGATGTTGACGCCTTTGAACAACTCGTTATCAGGCACCAGAAGAAGATGTTCAATATTTCATACAGGATGACAGGCGATTTTAACGAGGCTGCGGAGGTGGTCCAGGATGCCTTTGTGGCCGCCTATAAAAATATTAAGGGCTTCAGGGGGAGCGCCGGTTTTTCAACCTGGCTTTATACCATCGTTCTCAATTTATCCAGGAACAGGCTGAAGCAGATGAAGGCAAGGGCCGTTAAGGAACCGCTTTCCCTGGATGATCCGGTGCGGACGCATGAGGGAGAAATGAAACCGGACCATCCGTCAAATGATGTCCCGGTCCCGGACAGGCTCGAAAGGCATGAAGTTGAGCAGCGGGTGCATGGATGCATCAAGTCCCTGGACGATGAGTTCCGGGAAGTAGTCGTGCTGAGGGACATCCAGGGTCTTTCCTATCGCGAGATATGTGATATGCTGAGGTTAGCGGAAGGCACCGTCAAATCAAGGCTTCACCGGGCCCGTGAGTCCCTCAGGGTTTGTTTAAAGAAACATCGGGGAGAATTATAAATGGATTGCCGCGATATTCAGGAAAAGTTGTCCGCCTTTATTGAAGAGGAGCTTTCCCCCGCAGAGCGGTTGCAGGTTGAGAAACATCTCAAGGCCTGTTCAAAATGCGGTCTTGCCCTTGAGGACCTGAGAAGGACGATTGCGCTTACAAAAGGCCTTGAAGCGGCAGAGCCTCCCCCATGGCTGAGGCAAAAGGTAATGGCCAGGGTGAGAGAAGAGGCTTCACGGCAAAAGGGGATTATCCGGAAACTGTTTTTCCCTCTCCACATAAAAGTCCCGCTTGAGGTATTTGCAACTCTCGCAATAGCTCTTACCGCGTTCTATGTGTTTAAGACCGTTGAGCCTGAAATAAAGCAGCCTACATCAATTGTCGTTCCTCCGGTCGATATCCAGGAACCGGAAAAGAAAGAAGAGTTTAAACAGGCCCCGGTCCCTACAGTAAAAGAACGACCCGCTGAGGCGCCTGGACCGGCAAAGAGAATGATTGACGCAGAAAGCGCCGCGCCCATAGACGAAAAGGCTGACGAAGCGGTCAGCCTCAATGAAGAAAAAACGGTCAGCCGGGAAACATCCGGGGCCGCCGGCTTTCGTATGAAAAAGGAGCTGAGGTCATTTGCCCCCGGGGTATTGATGAAAGCGGGCGAAGAGGAAAAACAGGCAATGGGCCTGACCGTTTTCGTCAAAGATACTTTAAATGTGAATGAAGAGATAGAAAAAACGGTGAAGGAACTCGGCGGCGGAATAATCAGGTCGGAAGCTGCCGGCGATAAGCTGTTCTTCACAGTCAAGCTGGATTCAGGAAAACTGAAAGAGCTGAAAGAGGCGCTGAAGCTTCTTGGCGAGGTTGAAGAGGAGAGTGCCTTATCTTTTTCCGGAGGCGATGTCGAGGTTGGAATAAAAGTGGTGAAGACCGAGGTCAGGCTTCATTAAGATTGTTATTTAAAGTTGGACGGAAAATGCTTTCTCTCACACTCAGGACAATATCCGTGAGTGATCTCCGCCTCTGAATGTTCGCTGATATATTCATCAACCTGCATCCAGTAGCCTTTGTCATCACGGATTTTTTTGCAGGAGGCGCAAAGCGGCAGCAGGCCTCTCAAGGTCTTGACCGCAGACAGGGCTTCCGCAAGGTCCCGGATCAGTTTCTCTTTTTCTTTTTCCAGCATCTTGCGGTCGGTGACATTCCGCACCACCTCAGTGCCTGCTATTATTTCCCCTGACGGGTCCCTTAATGCCGACGTAGTAATTTCGACGATCAGCGGCGGGTCGATGACAGGGTTCTGCCTTTCCGCTGTTCTCACCATTCCATCCTCAAGAGTCAAAGCAAGGGGACAATTCTCACATACGCCCTCCCTGTGCTCGATTGCTTTATAACAATATTCGCCTACGTGGTCGCCGATAATCGCCTTTGCCTTGTCGTTCTGGTATACGATCCTGAACTCGGTGTCCTGGATGCTGACGGCGTCTCCGATGCCTTCGAATATCCCCCGTGATACGATGTCCCTAATCAGGTCATGGAGTGGCATATGATCTCTTCTCGTCCGTTACTTTCTTAAATTATCTTGTTTCAAACAATTAACCGAGAGCCGGTTCATACTTGCGCACTTATTATAGTTAAATACATCGGCCATATATAAACAATCCTTGAAGCCTCTTAGAAAATATTTTATCACCGGGAACTTTTCAGTGCACTCCGTTGTCTAATAGAGCAACTGACAATTGTCAGATAAATTTAAAGGAGGTCTTTATGAAAAACTTAACAAGCCTTGTAATACTCATTCTGGCATTAACAATATTGCCGAAAATGAAAATCCATGCCCAACAACCAGAGGCGGATGACAGGACGCTTTCTCCCTATTTCCTTATAAAGAGCGATGGACATGATGCAGACCTGCTCCCGCTGAAATCAACGTCTGCCGATGTGAACATTTCAGGCGTGATCGCCGATGTCAGGGTTACACAGGTCTATAGAAATGAGGGGCATAGGCCGATAGAAGCCATCTATATATTCCCGGCTTCAACTAAGGCGGCTGTCTATGGGATGAAGATGACTATCGGAGAACGTGTAATCAACGCGGTGGTCAGGAAGAGGGAAGAGGCCAGGCAGGAATACGAGCAGGCCAGACAGAATGGGCAAAGCGCTTCGCTGCTGGAACAACAGCGGCCTAATGTGTTCCAGATGAATGTGGCCAATATAATGCCGGGGGATATTGTGAAAGTGGAGCTAAGTTACACGGAGCTGCTTGTGCCGACAGACAGGATATATGAATTCGTTTATCCAACTGTTGTTGGCCCTCGCTACTCCAATCAGACGGAGGGACCGGTACCTGAATCGGAGAAGTGGGTGCAGAATCCATATCTCCATGAAGGCGAAACGCCGAATTATACTTTTAATATCCATGTGCGCATTGCTGCCGGACTGCCGATCCAGGAAGTATCTTCTGATTCACATAAGGTCAATATAAATTATGAAGGCCGCTCAATCGCCACCGTTAAACTCGACAGCTCTGAAAAATACGGTGGAAACCGGGACTATGTCCTGAAATACCGCTTGGCCGGCGAACAAACAGAGTCCGGCCTGCTTTTGTATAAGGGGGAGAAGGAAAACTTTTTTCTGCTGATGATACAGCCCCCTGCCAGAGTGAAGATGTCCGAGATCCCGGGCCGTGAATATATTTTTATTGTGGATGTGTCAGGCTCCATGCACGGTTTCCCGCTGGATATTTCAAAGAAGCTCTTAAGGGACCTGATATCGAATCTCCGGCCTACAGACAGGTTTAATGTCCTGCTGTTTGCAGGAGGTTCATCCGTAATGTCGGAATCCTCCCTTCCTGCCGTTACATCGAATATCAGCCGGGCAGTCAGCTTTATCGAGGGCCAAAGCGGGGGAGGGGGCACTGAGCTGCTGCCCGCTCTCAAGAGGGCACTAGCGCTGCCGGAAGCGGATGGATATTCAAGGACGATTGTTATCGCCACGGACGGTTACGTGATGGTTGAAGAGGAGGTCTTTGACCTGATACGCAGCAGTCTTGGGAATGCCAACATGTTTGCCTTCGGGATCGGCTCCGGAGTCAATCGACATCTTATCGAGGGCATGGCAAATGTCGGGATGGGGGAGCCTTTTATAATCACGAAACCGGAAGAGGCCGCGGCAAAGGCCGGGGCATTCAGAAAGCTGATTCAAACTCCTGTGCTGACTGATGTTAAAGTGGACTTTGGGAGATTCAGCGCTTACGACATTGAGCCGCAGGCTGTCCCTGATGTGCTGGCTGAGCGGCCGGTAATTGTTTTCGGCAAATGGCGCGGAGATGCTCACGGGAAGATCACGTTGAGAGGAATTTCGGGAAGCAAAAAATGGAGCCAGACAATTAATGCCGGGCAGGTCAAAGCCTCTGATAATAATTCTGCGCTGCGTTACTTATGGGCACGCCACCGCATTAAATTATTGTCCGACTATAATATGCTCCGTCACGACGATGAACGCGTGAATGAGGTGACCGGCCTGGGACTGACTTATAATCTGCTGACCACGTACACATCTTTTGTTGCCGTTGACAAGGAGGTGCGGAACAAAGACGGCAAGCTGTCGGTGATCAAGCAGCCGCTCCCATTACCGCTAGGTGTTTCGGATTACGCGGTCGGCAATTTCGCCGCCCGCTCTGCATCAGGTCCTGTTGTCTTTAGAGAGAAGATGTTCATGCCAGAGAGTGCGGCCACCGGTTATGGGGAACCGGCAAAAGAAGAAAAGGTAAAAGGGAGTATAAGAATCCTGGAGATTGCCGTAGCAGGTAGTGTGGAAAAGGAAGCAGTAAATAGCACAGTGCAAAATCATCTCGAAGGTATCCGCAGGTGTTATGTAAAAAGCGGACAGCAGGGAGAAATCAGGGTCGAGTTTATTGTTAGTCCTGATGGCACTGTAAAAAGCGTGAAGCTTATTCCGGACAAAAAGAAGAATGATGAAACCCATAAATGCTTTACGGACGAAATCGGGAAATGGCAATTTCCAGTTAGCGCAGGAATGAAAGCAACAACGGTTACAGTTACATTTGTTTTTAATTTATAGGTCGTCAAATACTGGGACGGCACCTGACAATGCCGTCCCAGCCTCTTTTAAACTGACACACAGCTGAAATTCAGGAACGGTCCCAACGGGACTAGTAAGCTGTGGGATCAAGTCTATCATCGAGATATAATTGTCAAGAACAAAGATGTTACCACAGTGACTCCTCCTTCTTGCATTTTCTGATGTTCCTGCTAAAATCTGGTTATGGATATTCCAAAAAGAAAACTCGGGAAGACTGGAGTTGATGTGACCATTCTAGGTCTTGGAGGAGAAGGGATTCTGAGGACTTTCGGATACGATAAAGAGACTTATAACCTGATCAATCGGGCGCTGGACCTCGGGATTAATTACTGTGAGTCAGCACGAGCATACTCAGGGAGTGAATCATATTATGGTAAGGCGTTGCGAGAAAGACGGCACGATATCTTTCTCACAAGTAAGTCCCATGCCCGGGACATGGAAGGAGCGCTGGCCCACCTGCAGGAGACCCTGAAAAACATGAGGACCGATCACATCGATCTCTGGCAGGTGCATGACGTTAGGACTCCCGGGGACCTCAGGGAGATTTTCGGTCCAGGGGGCGCAATAGAGGCCTTCGTACATGCCAAAGAAAGGGGCATGACACGGTTTATCGGTGTGGCGTCTCAGTTCGATTTTGATACAGTGCTTTTGCCGGTAAATCCGGCAGAGCCGGAACATATGAGTTTTCTGGAAGATGTAGTGCCCCTTGCAAACGAAAAGCATATGGGGGTGATCGGGATGAAGGTCTATCTCAGGGGAGTGCCCCGGCAGCTTCCGTTCATAAGCACGATGAAGCCGTTTTATGATTTCGCGCTTTCGCAGGCCGTCTCGACAGTCGTCATAGGGTGCGATGACATTGATCAGATTGAGGAAAACGTGCAATTCGCAAAATCATTTAAGCCGATGCCGCCGGGGGACCAGAAGAAATTAATATCATCGATTTCCCCCTATGCCCGGGAGCTTATGATGTATAAACTCTGACAAAGCGCTTCATAGCTGCAACTGACCGATGATTTTATTAATGAAAGGTACTGACCAGCTGTTCTTTTTTTTCCTTAGAATAATGCTTAATTTCAGCTTCTCTGACCAAAGCATTGGCCCTTCCTATTTTCTTTTCTTTATAAACAACTGTAACAGGTCGTCTGCTCTGAATATATTTTGATCCTTTTCCATCATTGTGCTGTTTTACTCTTCTTTCTAAATCTTTTGTTATTCCCGTATATAGAGTACTGTCCTTACACCTGAGAATATAGACTGTCCATTGCTCAGCATTTTTACCGGATGCTGTCTTTTCCTTGACCTGCATTTGCTTAATCATGTGTTTATATTTTGATTTCATATAACTCAGCGTTTATAAACTTATTGTATTATCATCCCTGTTATTATACATTCATGACAAATAATCTCTTCACAATCGGATACGCTTCCTTCTCTATTAAAGACTTTATCAGGATTCTCAAGAGTCATGAAATTACAGCTCTAGTCGATGTCCGCTCTGCTCCATACAGCAAATATAAACCGGAATTCAAAAATGACAATTTAAATAAGGTCCTGGCTGATAACAACATCTCATATATATTTTCAGGCAAATATGTTGGTGCAAGAGTAGAAAACCCTGAATGTTATATAGACGGGAAATTAAATTACGGCCTGCTGAAAGAGACCAAGAATTACCAAACCGGGATAACCCGTATTCTTGATGGAATGAAAGACTACCGGATTACTTTAATGTGTGCAGAGAAAGACCCGGTAAATTGTCACAGGACTTTTCTGGTTTGTCGTACCCTGCGGTCATACCCTATCAAAATTCATCATATATTGGGAGATGGTTCGCTGGAGGACCATAATGTTACTGAGGGGCGGTTATTGAAACTTCATGGACTTGATCAGGAGGATATTTTCCGGTCGGAGGAGGAGAGAGTCGTGGAGGTTTATGACAGGATGTGTGAGAAGATTACTTTTAATAGCAAGTATATATTCTTCAAATTAAACTCTGTATTATTATATTTATTAAACAAGCTCTATCCCTTTATCTGTAATCTTTATTTTATGTTGCTTATATAGTCTGCCGATCGCTTGCTTAAACACTTTCTTACTTATTTGAAACTCATTTTTTATATCTTCAGGGGAACTTTTATCGTTAAGCCCGGATTTCCCACCAGCTGCCTTAAGATGTTCCAGAATTTTGTCAGAAGTTGAAAAAATATGGCTGTCCGGCTTCGGCTGCATGGAAACATCTATCTTTCCATCTTCTCTAACAAGTTTTATATATGCTTTGAGTTTTTGGCCTTTTCGATAATTGTCATAAATCTGATTTCCATAAACCAATCCTGTATACTCATCATTTATCGCTACTTTTATTCCCAAATCAGTAAAGGCATATATCTCCACATCTACTTCCTGCCATTGAGTAAACACTCCCGACCCAACTGTTTCTTTTAACTGCTTATAATTATTTTTCATTTTTCTACCTTAAACTAATGTATGCCTGTCGATGTTATTCCCCAGGCAGTTTCAGGCGTATTCCCCACTTTTTTCCGTTGTTGAATTATAGAACTCACCCGGCAGAGATGTCTACCGTCTCTGGGGTCACCCATTTATTAAACCGTTCCAGCCGCTTGACCTGTTTCAGCTGCTTGAGCCGTTTAACTGTTCAAGCGGTTCAAGCCGATCAAGCGGTTGGAACTTATTTTTGTGTTCTTATAGCTGACCGCTTAAATACTTCTTGTCTTTAACAGGCTTATCGTACTATCATTATTAAACCTTTTTGAGGTGGGGACTGGTTTGACAGTAATGCAGTAAGCCATTAAATCGATAGTTTCCTTTAGCATTTGAGAAGAGGGGGGACATGCATTCTGATACTGTCAACTATTTTGTGTAAATTTGATATAGCGGTAAATTGGGTCGCACCTTACCTATCGGGTTTGCTCTCCAACTCAACTCCATCTTTAATGATATAAATGCCAGAAGTCTGTAACATGCATTCTCTCCGGCTA
>JACRQA010000185.1 GCA_016222915.1 Nitrospirota bacterium
ATGAAGTAAACTCTATAAACTCTATAAACTCTATAAACTCTATAAACTCTATAAACTCTATAAACTCTATAAACTCTATAAACTCTATAAACTCTATAAACTCTATAAACTCTATAAACTCTACATGCTCTTACTCAAATCCTCTCAGGTTTTCTCCCATAATTCCGATAAGATAAGCAAACCAGATAAGCGGAGAATACCGATGCATGACCTTGAAGGTAAAGATTTTTTTGACAACATACGCCGTTCGGTAAAAATATCGCATTTCGTCGCGTCCATCATTCCGCTGGCGCTGCTCGTTTATTTTTCCGTTAAATATGTTTACCCCTATGTATCAGGAGGGGACGCTTCCAATGTACCGATGAGTATCGGCGTACTGCTTGTACTCGCGGTCGCTGTGTCGGTGCTGGGCCTTCTTCTTTCGACAAAGGCCACCAACTCGTCCATCAAATCAGCGCAGGACCTCAATACAAAGATAAACAGCCTCTTTGAAATTACAAAGCAGTTCAGGGAGACGCTCCACCTGGACATCCTGTTAAATAAGATCATGGAATCAGCCATGGCCCTGACCTCCGCTGAATCAGGCTCTCTGATGCTATATGATGAACAGGGGAATTTGAAATGCATCCTCAGCGCCGGAGTGAACTCAGGGACAGGTCAGGGGAGATTATTGAGTCCCGGCGACGAAACAATGCCGGTTGTCTGCGTCCCGCTTATTTATTCCGGCGAGACAATCGGAGTGATTGAGCTGCGGAACAACAAACAGGGGCATTTCACAAAGCATGATGAGGCGTTGCTTAACTGCCTCGCGGACCAGGCAGGCATATCAATCGCACAGAAAAGGGCCAATGAAAAACAGCACAGTGATTTTATCCATATTACTGAAATGCTCGTGGGCGCGCAGGACTATATCCAAAACAGGAAAGGACATGCCAGAAGAGTGGCAGGTTACGCAAATCTCATTGGGAAACACCTGAACTTCTCCGATGCTGAACTGAAGCGGCTATATCATGCCAGCCTGCTCCACGATATAGGCATGCTGAAGATCGACCCCAATGACATTTGGGACAAAGAGCAAACCATGCATCACACCAAACTCGGACACGATATGATAAAGTCCATATCCGTCTGGAGCGATTCCGCCGATATCATTCTGCACCATCACGAACGATATGACGGTAACGGCAATCCCCTCTCAAAGAAAAAAGAAGAAATCCCCCTCGGCGCAAGGGTCCTGGTTGTAGCTGACACATTTGACGTACTTACAAGCCAGTATTCATTCACTGTTCAACTGGATTCCGACGCCGCTTTAAAAGACATCGAGGCGAATGCAGGCAAACAGTTTGATCCGGTTGTCGTTGAGGCGTTTAAGTCAGCCCTGACAGACACCGGCCTCATCAGCAGCTAATAACCCTTTCAACCCTTCAAACTCTTTAAACTCTTTATCCTCTTTTAACTCGCGGGAAATTATAATGATCAAAAGGTTAAAATAATTTCCATGAACAGGCCTGAGCTGCTCGCCCCTGCCGGTGATTATGAAAAACTAGTGACAGCGCTCCATTACGGCGCGGACGCCGTTTACATGGGACTGTCGGGCTTCAGCCTCAGGGCCAAGGCGGACAATTTCACGGAAGATGAGCTCAGGCAGGCGGTCGCATACGTCAGGAGCAAAGGTAAGAAAGTCTATATTACAATAAATATCTTCCCGCATAATAAAGACATCCCCCTGATCAAAAACCACCTGGCCCTGCTGAAAGGGACATCACCTGATGCGCTTATAATTTCTGATCCCGGAATGTTTGAGATGGCATGTGAACTCGCTCCCGGAATTCCTATTCATGTAAGCACCCAGGCCAATATTACGAATTACGCAGCAGCCAGGTTCTGGGAGAGGCTTGGGGCAAAGCGGCTCGTGCTTTCCAGGGAGCTTTCTATTGATGAGATCCGGGACATCCGTGACAGGGTCTCCCTTGAGCTGGAGTGCTTTGTCCACGGCTCGATGTGCATATCATATTCGGGCAGGTGCTATATGAGCAGCTTCCTGAACAACAGGTCAGGAAACCGGGGGGAGTGCACAAACACCTGCAGATGGAACTACAGGTTGATGGAGGAGAGCCGGCCCGGTGAATTCTTCCCTGTTTATGAAAACGACAGGGGGACTTATGTTATGAGTTCAAGGGACTTGTGTATGATTGAGCATCTCGATAAACTCGCTGACGCCGGAATAACCAGCTTTAAAATTGAGGGAAGAATTAAGGGCATCAATTACGTTGCCGGTGTTGTTAAGACATACAGAGAAGCCGTTGATAGTCTCAGGGAGCGGCCGTTCAAAATTAAAGAGCAGTGGGTGCAGGAGTTGTCTATGTCGTCAAACAGGGGTTATACAACCGGGATGTTTTTCGGCAAACAACCTGATGATGCATATTGTCACAATGATGTTAAGTCCTATAGGATGAGCCATGAGCTTGTGGGGGTAGTTCAATCCGTGAATAACGGCAAGGCCGTTGTCACATTAAGGAACAATCTGAAGATCGGGGACAAGATCGAATTCCTCTCAACGGGATTAGAGAACAAGACCTTTGGAGTTACGGAGATGTATGATGAAAATGGACGGCCGGTTGAATCAGGGAGAAACGAAAATATTGTCTCAGTGCCTTCTGTCCCCGGCATACGCAAAAACGATCTTATAAGACGGTCCCTCAATATATCCGCAGACAACAGTAAGGCCTGAATGCAGCCTCTTTTCATGTAATAATTGTCCTAAAGTCCTCCTGACATAAGGTCGATAACTATAGCGTAACTTCATATCAGCAATCGCCTTATAAGGAGTGCCCGTCATGAGAAAGATTATCTTATTGTTGTCCTTAATATTAATTGTCATTATTTATTCCGCGTCGCTTGTCATGGCATGTGACCCAATGAACGGAGAACCCGAAGGGGAAGCAAGTCCCGCCCTTGCATATGATGCAGCCAACAACCGGTTTTTGATGGTATATACAAAATGTGCCGGAGAAGGCCGGCCTGAAATCTACGGGAAGCTGATAAAACATGACGGGACAGCATATGGGAATGAGTTTGTAATCTCCGGCACAGCCAACGCCCACAATGTCCCTATGGCTTCTTATGACAGTGTAAACGGGAAATTCCTTGTTGTCTGGTACGACGACAGAAACGATCCCGACAATACGCACGATATCTACGGACAGATAGTCGGTGCGGACGGGACAGCGAGCAGCGGCAATTTCGTCATCGCCGATGATGAAAATGATCAGTATGCGCCTGTCGCAGCATACGACAACGTAAACCAGCGTTTTCTTGTCGTCTGGTATGACGACCGCAGCGATCCATGGTCGACGTATGACATTTACGGCCAGTTTGTCGGTCCTGCTGGAACACTTAGCGGAGATAACTTTCCCATATCCGACGATCCCGGCAATCAGACGGACCCGCATATAGTTTATGACGGTTCCAATCAAAGGTTCCTCGTTGTCTGGGATGATTACCGGGGAGCGACCATCGATATATACGGGCAGATCGTGAATGCAGCCGGGACCATGTCCGGAGGGAACTTCATCATCTCGGACGCCGACTCCAATCAGTGGGTGCCGGCAGCCGCCTATGACAATGTCAACGGGAGGTTCCTCGTGAGCTGGTATGATTTCCGGAATCCCTGCGCGGACCCGTTTGCGCCCTGCTCAAATTCCGACATTTACGGCCAGTTTGTAAGTTCCGACGGCGCGCTTTTGAATACAGCTTCCAGTGATAACTTTGTAGTGTCCAATGGAACAAGTGAATACATGCTTCAGTCCGTTTCTGCTGCGTACAACAGCGCTGATCAGAGATTTTTCACAGCCTGGTCCGGAGATGAAGCCGGTGGGATATTCGGTCAAACCATAGATGCAAACGGAGATTTAATCGGAGGCAATCTCACCATCGCTGATGATCCGGACGGTACACAATATTCTCCCTCCGTAGTTTATAATCCCGTTTGTAACAATTTTCTTGTAGCTTTGAATACCGATTATTTCATCACCTCAAGTATCTCACTGGAGACAGTGGGGACCTGCCAGGCCTCGCCCCCGACTGCACCCGCGCTGGTCTCACCTGCAGATGGGGCAACAGGTCTGGATACAACTGTTGTATTTACGTGGGACCCATCCACTGACCCTGACGGTGATGCCGTGACCTATAAACTGAGTTACTGTACAGACCAAAATTTTGCAGGCTGTGCCCCGGTAAATGTCGCTTCCCTTAATAAACGGCAGACGCTGTATGCGGGGACCGGGAAATTTTCAGGATTATTTTTAATGGGAATGATTTTTCTCGGAGGATTAAAGACCAGAAGGAATATTATAATGCTCCTAGTGGCCTGTTTGACAGTCACTCTGATATTCGCATCATGCAACGGCGGCAGCGACAGCAGCCATAGCAGCAGTAACAGTAGCAGTGACGACGCGGGAGCATCTTCCGGCAATCTGACTCATACACTTTCAAGTCTGGCCCCAAATACTACCTACTTCTGGAAAGTAACAGCAGATGACGGCAAAGGCGGGACAACCGACAGTGTAACACGGAGCTTTACGACCAGGTAATCTGTTACATTCCTCCTGCCTTCCATGCAACGCCTTTTTTTTTCCCGGCGGATATGTATTATAAATTATGCAAAAGTTGACCTGCGAATGGCATACGCCGCCGGAGGATTTGTCGCTGGACCGGGATGAGATCCACGTCTGGCGCTGTTTCCTGGACCAGCCCGCTCAGCAATTGGAGGCGCTCGCAGGGACGCTTACTGATGATGAAGCAAAGAAGGCCGGACGCTTTCATTTCCAGAGTGACCGGCTGCGCTTCATTACTGCCAGGGGAGTGCTCAGAATAATTTTGGGCCGGTATCTCGGAGCAGACCCGGCAGCCGTGCGTTTCATCTACGGGCGAAATGGGAAACCTTCACTTGCCGGAGAAACAGAATCTCGTCTTTGTTTCAATGTCTCCCATTCCCGTGACCTTGTCCTTTTTGCATTTACTTATGCCGGGAAGATAGGAGTGGACGTTGAGTTTATTGACCGTCACCGGAAGATTACTCATATTGTAGAACGGTTTTATTCCCCTGAAGAGATATCCGTATTTAATTCCCTGCCGACAGATAAACAGGCTGACGCCTTTTTCACTTTCTGGACATGCAAGGAAGCATACCTGAAGGCCGACGGCAGCGGGTTGTCCTTTGGCCTGGACAAGGTTGAGATTTCTCTGACCCCGGATAAACAAGCTGCCCTGGCCGCTATTGATGGAGATACCCAAAGGGCCGCATCATGGTCCCTTCAGACGCTGGATGCTTCGGCAGGATATGCTGCGGCGCTCGCGATAAACAGGCATGGCCTGGCGCTGAAAAAATGGCAGTGGGGAATCAGCCGACCTTAATCTTCCAGGCGGTCCCGTCTTTTTTGTCTTCGAGGATGATTCCTTTGGCTAAAAGCTCGTTCCGTATATTGTCAGCAGCGGCCCAGTCTTTATTCTCCCTGGCAGCCTGCCTTGCGTTGATCCTCTCCTGAAGGTCACTTTCAGAAAGGTCGATCTTCTTTACCTTCATTAAAGAGCTGTACCATTCCTTCGGGGTCTTGTTGAATATATTGAGCACCCCACCGACTTCCGCAAGGAGGTCTCTTGCCTGAATAACCAACATCTTTGCCTTCTGTCCGGAGGGCTTCGCATCGAGAAACTTGTTGACCTCTCTTATAAGCTCAAAGATAAAACCGAGGACCAGGGCAGTATTGAAATCGTCATTCATGGCATTGTGGAACTTGTCCTTAAAAGACGCAAGCAGTCCTTCAAGCTCGGTTGACGGAGCGGCCTTCTCTTTGTCTCCGGCGGTCTCTAAATAATCATTGGTCCTCATCACCGTCGTGTAATACCTGTCGATGGAGAGCTCGGCCTCGTTCAACTGCACGTCAGAAAACTCTATCGGGCTCCTGTAATGCGCCGACAGCAGGAAATACCTCACGACCTCAGGCTCATATTTGTCCAGTATGTCCTTGATCGTAAAAAAATTCCCAAGCGATTTGGACATCTTTTCCTTGTCCACGGTGATAAAGCCGTTATGCACCCAATACTTCACGAAGCGCTTTCCTGAATAGGCCTCGCTCTGGGCGATCTCATTTTCATGGTGCGGAAATATCAGGTCCGCGCCGCCCCCGTGGATATCAAAGCTCTCCCCTAAATATTTAGACGACATGGCGGTGCACTCTATATGCCAGCCCGGCCTGCCCTTTCCCCATGGGCTTTCCCAGGAAGGCTCGCCTGGTTTTGATGACTTCCATAAGGCAAAATCAAGGGGGCTCTTTTTCCTTTCATCGACATCCACCCTTGCGCCGGAGAGAAGGTCCAGCGGGTTCTTCTTTGACAACTTGCCGTAATCGCAAAATTTGCCGACCTCAAAATAGACATCTCCGTCAACGGGATACGCATACCCCTTGTCAATAAGCACCTCAATGGTATGGACCATCTCTTTTATGTGGTCAGTGGCATTAGGCTCAATGTCGGCCCGGCCCACACCAAGCAGCTCCATGTCCCTGTAATATTCCGCCGTATATTTCTTAGCCACCGCCTCGGTGGAGATGTTCTCCTTTGCAGCACGCGCAATGATCTTGTCGTCAATGTCCGTAATATTTCTCGTATGGGTGACCTCATACCCACGGTATCTCAGGTACCTCTTTATAATGTCAAAGACCACTGCGCTTCTTGCATGGCCCAGATGACAGACGTCATATGCAGTTATCCCGCATACGTACATGTTTACCTTGCCGGGAACGAGGGAGACGAAGTCCTCTTTTTCACCGCTCATCGTGTTATAGACCTTTATAGTTTCACCCTTGCCTTCCAAGCTGCTTATTCTCCTTTCGAGCTCATGAAAATGCGTCTTGAACTCCTCGAATTTCTCTTCCATAGGATCAGGGATATGCACGTGATCGAGCATCTCCACCGGCCCGTCAGCAAACATCTTCACGACCTTCTTCTTGATCACCCTGCCCGGAACTCCGACTACGATGGAGTTTGTCGGCACAGAATGAAGCACCACTGAATTAGCGCCTATTTTAACATGGTCGCCTATCGTAATGGCCCCGAGTATCTTGGCCCCGGCCCCGACCACCACATTGCTGCCGAGGGTGGGGTGCCTCTTCCCTTTTTCCTTGCCCGTGCCCCCGAGCGTCACGCCCTGGTACAAAAGGACGTTCTCGCCTATCTCCGCGGTCTCTCCGATGACCACGCCCATCCCATGATCGATAAAAAAACCTCTGCCTATCTTTGCCGCGGGATGTATCTCTATGCCGGTAAAAATTCTGACGACCTGGGAAAAGAAGCGAGGGAAAAAAGGTATCCCGGCCTTCCACAACAGATGATTGATCCTGTGAAAAAAAATCGCATGGAAGCCTGAATAGGACAGGATGACTTCCAGCCTGTTTTTGGCGGCGGGGTCCATTTCAAAAACGGTCTTGAAATCATGCCGTATGTCATCCCACAAACCCATAGAGCGTATTATACTTTGAAAAGGCACAAAGGGGCAAAGTGACAAAGGCACAAAGATTGTTTTGGTGTTAACTTTGCGCCTCTGTGCCTTAGTGCCTTTGCTCCTTCATACATCACCTGTAATTCACAAACTCCAGATGGATCCCGAAGTCCTGCTCCTTCAACGACTGAATGACCGCCTGGAGGTCGTCTATCTTCTTGGCCCTGACACGGAGCTGGTCTTTCTGTATCTCCGCCTGCACCTTGAGTTTTGAGTTCTTGATGAACTTGACAATGTCTTTGGCTTTCTCAGTCGGAATCCCCTGCTGCAAAGTCACAATCTGTTTGACCGTGCTTGAGGCAGCAGCTTCAACCTTCCCGTAATCCAATGCCTTCAGCGGCACTTCCCTTTTAATCAATTTGCTCTGCAATATATCAATGACACTTTTCAACTTATACTCGTCATCGGATATTATGACCATCTCGTTCTTGACCTTGTCCAGGTCGATATTGCTCTTGCTGCCCCTGAAGTCAAACCTCTGTCCGATCTCTTTCATGGCCTGATTGATCGCGTTGGAGACTTCCTGTAAATCTATCTTGCTGACTATGTCAAATGAATTCTCTGCCATAATTATTCACCTCCTGAATTTATATAGTCAATTAGTTTAAAGCAGGCTTCAGGGTATTATCAACTGCAAGAAATTTCATTATTAAAGCAGGACGGTCCATCGGCAAGATAAATTTAAAATGAAATAACAGGCGGGGGAAATCCGTTTCAGGCAATCTGATTTTTGCCCTGTCTTTTTGATTTATATAATTTTTCGTCGGCCGCTACCAACAGATCGTCCAGTGATGTCCCGTTTTCCGGGAACGAAGCAATGCCGAAGCTGGCGGTCAACCTGACTTTTATATCTTTCAATACCTGTATGTCCAGGCTTTCAACATTCATTCTGAGCCGCTCAATTACATTAAGGGCAGTTTCATTATCGGCATCCGGCAGGATAAGCATGAACTCGTCTCCTCCGTACCTGCCGACGACATCCAGGTTCCGGACCGTGTCCGTTATCAATCTGGCCAGCGCCTTCAGCACTAAGTCTCCTGACAAATGTCCGTATGAGTCATTGATTATTTTGAAGTTGTCTATATCGGAAATGACCACTGAAAAGTGCCTGTCCAGGCGCTTGCTTCTCTCTATTTCTTTCATCAGGAACGCATTGATAAATCTCCGGTTATAGATGTCCGTAAGAGGGTCGACCGTCGACAGCTTGATGTCCTCGGTGATGTCCCTCAAGATCAACTGGAACCTGCCCTGTTCCATTTTCCCGAAGGTCGTTATGAAAAACCCGGAAAGCTCATAAATGCAGTCATCTTTCTTGAGCTTGATGTGTTCAATCTTGCCCAGTTTAATCAATGTGGAGTATATATTGTTCCATGTATCATGGGGGAGAAAGCTGGTCACCGGTTTGTCTAAAATGTCCCTGCCGAACGTGCTGACGGCCTTGTCATTGATCCATATTATCAACTGCTCCCGTCCGGTGTCCGTAACTTCTATAAGCACCTCCGGGAGGAGATTCAGTATCTCTTTTGCGCTCTGGAGCTTCCTTTCCAGAAACTTGTTATAATCTCCTTCAAGATTTTCAATCACGTCCCTTATAGTAACAATATTAATAGCTATGCCGGCCTCATCAACGATGACCACTCTCCTGATGTTCTTGTAATTCATTACCTCCACCACTTCAACCAGGAGCGAGTCGAGGCGGGCGGTGTCTACCGGGCTGTTCATGTATCTGCTTACCGGGGCCTCAAGCGGAATATTTTTGCCGGCCAGTTTAAGGATATCTTTCTCGGATATGATGCCGACGGGTATGCCCTTCTCTGTCACGGGGACTGAGCTGATCTTGTTCGAAACCATTATTTTCAGGACTGCATGCAATGGTTCGTTAGGGGACACACTCATCAGATCACCGATTTTTTTTACGATGTGTTTGACCTTGATAGTCAGGCGGTAAAAATCCTCTTCAAGATATTTAAGTAAGTCCTGCTGTGTAACGACCCCGAGAAAATTACCTGAATCGTCCACAACTATTACCCTTCTTATATTGTTTTCGAGCGTCAGGTTAAGGGCATAACCCACTGTCCTTTCACCAATGGTCGTGACCAGGTTCTTCTTGGTATATGCATGTATTTTTTCGTCTAATTTGACGCCGTTATATAAAATTTCGACGATGTCCCGCTCCGTGAGTATCCCTATCGGTTTTGAGTCTTCCAGGACCACGACAACACCTTTCTGGTTGACGTTCATCAAGTCGACCAGGTCTTTCAATGAAGAGCTGCTCTGGACTGATAAATTTTCCTGTTGGGCGATATCTTTTAAAAGGATATTCAGCAAAGGGCTTTCTCTCCCCGGCATTTTAGAATAATTACAATTTTATAAGTTCTTATCGGCGTTATCAAGGGAAATCTGAATATGGCACAATCACTTAATTACAAGAGGGGGATGGGCCATTCTCCTGCCGGCCCAGGGTATGACTAAAATGGACCGCGTTGACTTCATAAGAATACTTTTAATAATCGCTGTGTCGCTCATGGTCAAAGGTCCTGGTCCGTCCCATGCCATGGACAGGGGGGGCTGTCTCACATGTCACCGTTATCCAGGTCTTGTAAAGTTTGAAAAACCGGACAAGTTCAAGGTCCTCCACATCGATGAAGACAAATATTTACTTTCTTCCCACGCGAAAACAGAGTGCAGGGAGTGTCATCCGAAGACAGTCCAGATACCGCATACAAACGTTACGGAAGTTGAGTGCACAGCAAAATGCCATGCTAAGGATAAGGCAAAAATAGACGGCATTGACCGGGCCTACCTGACTGATTTCCACAAAGAACAGAGGTTTGCCATAACGCGCCTTGATGACGAATCCTCATGCAGGGTCTGCCATCCGCTGTATCCCCATAGTGAACATAACAAGGTAAGGGCGCTATTAAATATGCATACGGGTTTCATGCTTTGCGAGGTCTGTCACATTAAGGACAGGAACCAGGCGAATTTATTGTACGACTGGAAAAAACCCGAAGAATTTGAATTTACCGGGGAACCGTACGGCACCCATGAAATAAAGGAAGACAACGCCGCAGAGCCTACTGATTCCGTTGTCTCAAAGATGCTGAAAATACTGGATGATACAAAAGAACCCGTGGCGCCGTCCAAGGCAAAGCACTTCATATCCAGGATAGCGGTTTACAGGACCGACGACGGGAGGAATAAATTGATTATCAATACGGAAGACAATCAAAAAGCAAGGGAGTTTCTAAAAAAGGAAAAGAAACTTTCAAAGGCCGAAAGGGAAAAGGACATGGTTTTTTTCCATCGCCATATAGCCAAAAAAGAGATCAGTGTAGCTTGTAATGAATGCCATTCCCCGAAGGGCATAATGGACTTCCGCAAACTCGGATTCAGCGAGAACAAGACAAAAGACCTGCAGTATTTAAATATTAAAGGGCTGGTAACAAAGTACGATACTTTTTATATTCCTAACCTGTTCGGGCCGAAAAGGTAACACCTTATCCTCTATGCACGGCAAACCATATGGTGTGATGCCCTCCCCCTCGTGGTCCGCGCGCATGCACCTTGACCTCTTCCACTTCAAAACCTGCCTGCCGCAAACGCCGCGTAAAAGTACGGTCCGGCCCTGCAGACCATACGGCCAGAACGCCACCGGGTCGCAATGCGGTAAATGAGGCATCCAGTCCCGGGCCGGAGTAAAGCCAGTTATTTTCCAGGCGAATCAGACCATCCGGGCCATTGTCCACATCAAGCAGAATAGCATCATAGGCCCGGTGCTTGTCCCTGATCATCTGTGCGACATCAACCTCGCGGACTATGACCCGGGCATCCTCAAGGGGATTGCCGGCAAGATGAGCAAGAGGTCCGCGGTTCCATTCAACTACCGCCGGTACCAGCTCAGCGACAACAACCTGGGCCTTAGACCCAAGCAGGCGCAGTGCCGCAGCCAGGGTATACCCGATACCAAGCCCCCCTATAAGCACGCAGGGTCTCGGCCTATCAGCAATCCGTGCGCAGGCAAGATCAGCCAGGGCGTCCTCTGATCCATGGACCCGGCTGTTCATGAGCTCACCCTGCTCCAGCCTGATCGAAAATTCCTCTCCTCTTTTATAAAGAGAAATCTTTCCGCCGGTGCCGGGCACCCTTGCGCTGTCGATCAACTCCCAGGGGATCATAGTCGCCGTTCCTTCCTTTCGTTAATTACTTTCAATAATGACCCCGCATTCTTCACATCTGTATCTGGTCTTTCCTGCATCCACTGCCGCGATTTCTTCAAAGTCATACTGCTTAGCGCCGTTTATCTCAAAGCATTCCGGGCAATGGCCCTCTCCAAGTTCATCAGCCCTGATTGTTAAATGACATCGCCGGCACCGCATCAGGTTTTTCTTCCCAGGCAGCAACACAAGTATACAATGTTTGCACAATGACATATTTAATATCTTGTCCTTATGTTAAAGAATGTTGATTAAAGCTACTGTTCCGAGCAGGGTCCCGGTAATGAACATGAGCTTGTCCGCAATAGAAGGAAATGTATCTCTATCGTGATAAAAATATAACATGCATATGCCCGTGCTTATAAATAAGACGCAGATTTTCAGCAACGCCCCCGGGGGACCCGGGTATGTCATCAGATAAATAATCAGGGCGGGACCGGTCAAAAGCAGCAACAACATAACAAGCATCGTTATCAGAACGCTGATGTAGGGATTTAACGGTCTCATGTAACGTAAGAAAAACGAGGCAAATCCGGTACGGGCCCTCATGCCGAATGAGATTGTCTTTGAAAACACCTCGTTCAGGTCCAGCATGTGGTCGTATTTAATACTCATCCAAAAGAGCAGGGAAACGAGTATGATCAGGCCGATAAGAAATAAGACAGAGCCGGGTAAATAAATATATGTAATCCGGATGCCGGCATAAAGAAATAATGAAAGGCCGGCAGATACAAGAAGTCCCGTCAATAATGACCTGAGAGGGTTCATCGGGGAGCAAGCATAAGTGTCCCCTCTTCGGGTTTCAAGTCCATACGGAACCTTCCAAGATAATTCAGACCGAGTAATCCCAGCCCCGGCCGGCCAGGCAGGTCAAGCACAAAAGCCGCGACATCGTATTCCACTTGCCCGTCAATTTCTATGGAATGTATCATCACTTCACGCACTTTCAGAATCCCTCCGGCAGTCGATACTATCCGCTTTCCATGAACGACTTCAAGGCCCAATGAATCAGCCGTTGATGAAGGGATGGTCACCATCGATGCCCCGGTATCGACCAGGAAATTCTGACGGACGCTCCCATTGACGTATGCAGTTACAGGTATAGTACCGGACCCCCGTGGGAACCGTATGACGATCTTGTCTTCCTGCCCTTTCATCTCGGAGATGCGCAGTCCAAGCAGCTCGTAACGGTCCTGATATGCAGGAGGATAATTCCTCATATATAACATTCGCTCAGCCTCTTTCCAGTCACCATTCAGAAGTGTGAGCTCAGCGCCAAGCAGATGAATATAAGGATCATCAGGATACTGAGACCTTGCCATGCCATAAACCTGGAGACCTTCATCCGCTGACCCCGCGGTAACGAGTGACTGGAGCCAGTCCTGGTAATATTTAATATGAAGCGCATTGAGCGCCGGGACCTCATGCCCCAGTTTCCTGGTGATATATCGACCGGTATCTTCGATTTCCGCAACAGCCGCTTCGAATCCGCGCGCGCGGGCTATGCCCTGGACAACATCCATGAACAAGCTTATATCGCCTATGCTCTTCAACACCTGGCCGTTGAACATGTCCGCAAGTTTATTGACTTCCCCGCTGTTGACGGCATTCGTGACCAGTATGTGCATCTGTTTAATGATCTCTTCAGGCATTAAATAATGAGGCGTGTCCTCCAGCGCCAGCTTCGGCTGCAACCGATACCCCTCGATAAAAGCAGCCAGCCGGTCCAGCCCGGTAAAGCCCTTCTGCATTGCCAGTGCCCTGGCGAATTTCTCTTCCCGGCCATTGGCAAAGCTGATGTTGTAGAAATATTTGACCAGGGTCTTATATGCAGGCTCCGCCCCGGTCCTGCCCCGCCACATATAACCTTTAGGCAGCCATTGACCAAATGACCAGCCCACTACCTTTCCGTTCTGGAGAAATACGCCGGTCTCATCAATGTAGTCAGGGTAGGAGGACAGAATGAAGGGATCATCCGCCCGGCTGCGGCCTAACTGGATTGGATGATATTCAGCAGCCGATTCGAGGCTTGACCACGACACAGGCTCGCTGTCGTTCCAGGGTGCAAGAGCGGGACCTTCAACAGTCCCTGCGCTTTCAGAGATAAGCCATAACCCGACCTTGTCACCGGCTATCCACTGCCCGCCGGTTATTTCAACCGCCTGCCCCGAATCCGGATAAAAAAACCATTTGTCTCCGCCAAGACATAAACGGGCGGGCAGTGCCAGCCAGCCGCTTCCCGCCAATCCTGACCTGAACTTATTGACCTGCCTGCCCCACGGGTCCGTAATTATGACCCAGCCCGCAATGAGCTCCTTCTGCACATTCGGGACTTCAGTGGGAATTGCATCGGCATTAGCAGTAATTTTGTTCTCTTTCTCCGGAACTACCGACTGCTCTTTTATTACTGCCCTCAGTTTTTCCTTCAGCTCTTCACGTTTTGTCCGGCTCTCTTCCTGATATTGCTCCTTATCGGCAGGGGACATCGTCCCGGTAATATCTGCAGCCGGTAGAATAATGTCCCGGAATAAATAAGCAACTCCGCTAACCAGAATTAATATGACAGCGATTGCAGCAAAGACTATTTTCCCCCGGTTACGGTCACTCCACCTTCTTATCGGAAGGGGCGCCCCGCATTTTTCACAATTGAGAGATGAGCTCTTATTTTCTTCGAGGCACCGGAGGCACTTCATTTAAACTCCATTATCCATGACTAAAATGAATGATTATCAGTTAATCTATAATGCCATAGTCCGACCCCTGTTAGGCAATGCTCATGAAGCTATCTGCTTCTCTGCAATTCAATTCCTATCTGGTAATTCCACGCCTTTTATCTTGACAATTATGCTTATTAATTGTATCGTTAGAAAAGTTTCAGAAGTTTTTGTAGCAGGCCGGACCACAAAGACTTTCTACTTTGTGGTCTTTATTATAAATGGCAATTGAGTTCGAATTTATCAGTCTTACAGGCAAGGAGGAACGTAAAAAAGATGCGCAAAGGAACAGTAAAGTGGTTCAACGAATCAAAAGGTTTTGGATTTATCTCAGGCGATGATGGTAGTGATGTCTTTGTACATTATTCTGCTATTTCCGGCGACGGATTCAAATCCCTTCTCGAAGGAGATTCCGTCAGTTTCGAAGTAGAAGAAGGCCCGAAAGGTCTTAAGGCAGTTAATGTAATGAAAATGTAATCCTCAGCGTAAGCCCCCTTGCAAAGCGAGGGGGCTTACAATCCATTCACCTGAATTCTTCAGTTCTTAAGCCGGTCATCACTTCCCGATTTTCTACTCTAAGTTTGCTTCGATTTTTTGTATCAGGTCCTTTTTCTTTATCACGCCGTGAAGAGCTGAGCCGTCTTTAAATTCCAGGACAGGGATGTCGTACCGATACAACTCATAGATATCTTTGTCTGAGTCAATCGAAATCTTGCTGAGGTTAATGCCATACTTCACTTTAAGGCCGTTCACCATTTCTTCAGCCTTATCGCATAGCCAGCATCCTTCACGGAAATATAGAGTCACATTGATCATTCTAATCCTTAAATAAGCCGGGGATATTATTCAGCGCCTGACGGCAAAAGTCCAGGCAGCTTATCGTCCGTAATTCCCCCTGACGGAAGAAGGGGAACACTCATATATGCGCGGGGCATTTCCCCGGTAAGAGATTCCAGAAATGCTGCAATATCATCAATCTCATGTGTATCCAATTTAGTATTCAGCATGCTTTTTGCCATAAAGCCGACCATGTCGGGCAGATTATCAATCAGACCTGCATGTGTATAAGGCGGGGTCATCGCCACATTTAAAAGCTGCGGTACCTTGAAAAGGTATTTGTCCTCATCCCTTTTTGACTTACTTGCCAATCCAAGATCATTCCCCGCGTCAGGCAGAATAACTTTATGCATATGCGGACCCGAAGTGTGTGCTTCATGATGCTCTTTTGCATATTCCTTGATTGCCGGACCATTCACCGGACCTGAAAAGACAGGGCCATAATGACAGAGCGTACAACCCTTGTCCACAAATAAGGCCATCCCTTTTTTCTGGTTTTCCGTGAGGGCGCTTTCATCGCCCTGAAGCCATCTGGCCAGGGGATAGTCCGGTGTATTCAAGGTACGTATAAATGCCGCTATCGCCTGCATGATGTTTTTCTCTGTCAGCGGTCCGCCGAAGACCCGCGCGGAAAGCTCTTTATACTCAGCGGTCCTGTTCAGCGCCGCTGTCACCTCTTCAGGCAAGTCATGCATTTCCATATGAGACTTGACTGCATTAAAGGTCTGATCTTCCAGGGACTGAGACTCGCCGGCCCAGAACAGGGCCTTCATAAACGCAGTATTTAATACAGTCGGGGCGTTTCTCAGGTATATCTCGCTGCCGATGCCCACGGATTTTTTCAGAGGCTCTGCCCCATAATATGAAGGGTGATGGCATGACGCACAGCTTGTGGTCCCTGTCTTTGACGCCCTTCTCTCCCAGTAAAGCATCTTCCCCAGCAGCGCTTTTTCGGAGGTCATCGTGTTATCAGGCGGTATGGGAGGCAGAGCAGGGAGGGGCTTCAGTATGGTCCTGTATTTATCATATGTGACGGCAGTCGATGGCTTACCTTCGACTGCAGGGATTTCTTCCTGCAGCTCGTCCTCCGGAGAAGCCCTGTCCTCTGTTTCACTGGCCTTCTCTTCGGGGAAATCAAAAATCGCCGTGTCTTCAGTCCCATCTTTTCTTACTGTAATTATTATTTCACGGGGACCGTTTTCTCTAAACAGAATATTGTCCGCACTGTAAAACCCGCCTCCCTTTTCCGTTATGACCACAGTCCCGGAAACACCGTTCCCGGTTTCCCGGCCCTTAAGCTTGATGGTAATTTCAGCATTTTCAACGTCATTGCCCGAACTGTCGTAAACAATGATTTCCGCTTTATTTCCCTCGTTGCCGGGACCCTTTTCCATTATCTTTATTTCAATGCCGAAAAGATCGTTCTCGGTCATTTTAAAAAGACTTCCTTCATAGTTCCTCTTGATATCCATATCCGGTCCCGCTGTGACCGCCGGGGGAAGGACTGTGAATACGGTAATGAAAATCAATAATACGTTTCTGATTGCTCCGGACAACCCGTTCTCTGATTTCATTTTCATTATCGTGTCTCCTATGAATTTATTTCATTTCCCTGGTTATTCATGCAGATATAACTTGATCTCGCCGGCTTGTATAATAATAACACAGAAAAATGTCAGCGCTGAAGCATGTTGGCTTAGCCCGGCGCTAACTACCCGTTATAATAATTTGTGTTGAATTTTTATGTATATCAGGGGATAATGGTTATACTTAATAATTGAAAGGCATTATGGAACAGGACAAACCAGCATTGACCGAAATTTTCCGCAGGCTACTGTTAAAGACCGACATCGTCTTTCATGTCCTGGCGGCCCTATTGCTGCTAATCGCCTGTGGTTTTATATTGTTCTATGCGTTTCTGAATATCATGCAACCTTCACGAGCATCCATTATTGCGCTCGTGAATGATGTGCTTCTCGCCCTTATCATCCTTGAACTGCTCTGGACCGTGATCAGGTTTTTAAGGAAGCAGAAATTTTCGTTGGGTCCATTCCTTGCAATTGGAATTATAGCCGCAATCAGACGTATCCTTTTAATCGAGGCCCAAACGTCCCTTATGGAACATACCCCTGTTGAAAAGTTATATGAAATAGGCCTGGGCGCTGCTGTAATATTGGTACTGATGATCGCATACTATCTGGAATCCAGGACGCAAAAGAATGGACAGTAAAATGGGGCATTCCCCCCGTCGTTGCCTGTTTCCATCAACTCGTTCCGTCAAATCCTGAAACTGTTATCTCTGGTGTCCCTGCCGCTTCTGTTGACATGGTGTACATCTTAAGATAATATTTACTCATACAAAGTTAAGAGAAAATAGCGTATCTTCAGCAATAGAGCAGTCGCAGCGCAATTCTCGTCCGGGGGGGTCATATGTTAAAAATTCAGGACGTGCTGAGAACAAAAAGCAAACACATCTGGTCTATCAGCTCCAGGGAGACAACTTATAAAGCATTGGAGCTTCTGGCCGAGAAAGACATCGGGGCTTTAATGGTGATCGATGACGGCAAGCTTGTAGGCATTTTCTCAGAGAGAGACTATGCCCGCAAGGTAACATTGAAAGGCAAATCCTCAAAGGAAACCCCTGTCGGCGAATTGATGACTAAAGACGTATATTCCATCACCCCTGATAAATCCGTTGATGAGTGCCTGGGACTGTTTACAGCCGTCCACTGCCGCCACATGCCGGTTTTTGAAAATAACCAGTTGATCGGCATAGTCACGATAGGCGATATAGTCAACGCTATCATCAATGATCAGCAGATCAAAATCAATGATCTTGAGAAATACATAACCGGCAGCGAATATGTGGCTGTTGAAGATAATCCGTAAGTAATGGATATATTGCTGAATGATATTGAAGTGCGCATCCTCGGCTGTCTCATTGAAAAGGAAATTACCACCCCCGATTATTATCCCCTGACCCTGAATGCCCTGACCAACGCCTGCAATCAGAAATCCAACCGCCACCCCGTCGTTTCATATGAAGACACAACTGTTGTGCGGGGGCTGGACAGTCTCCGGGAAAAAGGGCTCGCTGAAAAAATATATAAAGCCGACAGCCGTGTCCCGAAATACCAGCACTCGTTCCCACAGAAATTCAACCTCTCCGGGGATTACGTGGCCGTGCTGTGCGAATTAATGCTGCGCGGACCTCAAACAGTCGGAGAGATCCGGAACCGCGCCGACCGGATGTATAATTTCGAGGGCCTGCAGGAGGTTGAAGAAATCCTGAACAGGCTGATGGAGAAAGCCCCCCCCCTGGTCGTAAAGCTCCCGCGTCAGGTCGGGAGAAAGGAACCCCGCTTCGCGCACCTGCTGTCCGGTGAGCCGGAGATACCGGAAGAAGAACCTGTAGTTTCCGAAGAATCAGCGACGATGAGGGTCCGGGCTGAAAACGAGAGGATAGCAAAACTGGAAGATGAGATCGTTGCGCTGCGCAGGGAGCTTGATAAGCTTAAAGAGGATTTTACCAGCCTGAAATCGCAGTTTGAGTAGTTGCCCCTATTCTATCTTTGTATACTTACTGCCTCTCTTGTTCTAAAATAAATTATGCTCATAGGTACAAGGGTGCTTTATCCGGAAGAGGTAGAATATTGGAACGCGGACCTGCTGCAGGTTTCTATATTCCGGGGGATGAACGGCGGTCTGGAATTCATGAGAAAATGCGCCAGGGCCTGCAAAAATTCCGGTATCAGTTATGTAATTCATCCTGTGAAATACTCCCTTCTGAAGAAGGACATATTTGAAGACCTGATGGAAATGGCGGGACTGGCCGATCTCGCTCTGATCCTGCACGATGAGAAGTCTCCTGACGGCGGAAGACTTGAAGGAGAATCCGGGGATGTCTTCAGAAAATCCCTTGAGAAACTCAGCGCGGTAACACACGTCTCCCTTGAGAACTCCGCGGACACGGCGGACATCAACTGGTTCTGGAACAATTTTGCGGATTCCATCACGCTGGATATCGGTCATGTAGAATCATCAGGCCTGAACTCGGTTGAGTTTGTTAATGCACTCGATGAAGCCACTATCAATAAAATCCGCTTTGTACATATTCACAGGAACAACGGCCTGCGCGGAGGGATTACCGACCACTGGCCACTGACTCCCGATTGCAGGGAAATAAGCGCTCTCAGGGAATTAATCAAAATAAAACCGGATGTCAGCGTTATCCTTGAGATTAACGAGGTTGAAGAGATAAATGAGAGCCTGGACATCCTCCGGACACTCAGGCAGGGGCTTGTGAGTATTAAGGCTTCTTAATAAACCTCTCAAAGGCGTTCTTATCGTTGGCTTTCAGATATGCTTCTTCAGGGGCGATCTGTTTTTTCATCAGAAAATCCATAATCGCCTGGTCAAGAAGCTGCATCCCGTCGCCCTTACCTGTCTGAATCATGGAAGGGATCTGGAAGGTCTTGCCCTCCCTGATAAGATTTGCAATAGAAGTTTTGCAAAAAAGTATCTCAAGCGCTGCCAAACGTCCCGGCTGGTCGATCCTCTTTAAAAGCTGCTGACAGATAACTCCCTTCAGTGACTCTGAAAGCATTGTACGAATCTGGGCCTGCTGGCCTGCAGGGAAGGCGTCGATTATTCGGTCCACTGTTTTAGCGGCGGAGCTTGTGTGGAGTGTGCCGAAAACCAGGTGCCCCGTCTCTGCCGCTGTTATGGCAAGTTCTATTGTTTCGAGGTCGCGCATTTCACCTACGAGAATGACATCAGGGTCTTCTCTGAGCGCCGCCCTCAGCGCAGAGGCAAAGGACTCGGTGTGATTGCCGATCTCACGGTGATTTACAAGACAGCCCTTGTTCTGATGGACAAATTCTACAGGATCCTCAATAGTCAGAATGTGGTCCTTTCTACTCCTATTGATATAATCGATAATCGCAGCAAGCGTTGTGGATTTCCCGCTGCCTGTCGGCCCGGTCACAAGGACCAGACCCCTGCTCAACTGGGTCAATTTAAGAATCTGGGTGGGTAAATTAAGCGCCTCCACGGAAAGTATCTCGGTCGGAATGACCCTGAAGACAGCTCCGGTCCCCCTTTTCTGCTCAAAGTAGTTTGCCCTGAATCTGGCGACCCCGGGAATTTCATATGCGAAGTCCAGATCTCTTTTGGCCAGGAATGAGCTCTTCTGCTGCTCCGTTGTGATTTCAAAGAGCAGGCTTTGCACTACCTCATTCGTGAGTTCAGGGTAATCCATTTCTTCAAGTTCACCGTGCTTCCTGATTTTGGCCTTTGCCCCTGAGCTTAAATGCAGATCACTCGCTTTATGTTCGATCATGTATTTAAAAAATGCATCTATCTTAGCCATGCCGGTCCTCTCTGCTGAACTGATTTATTTCATCGGAAGAAAAAATACCTTCTATCTTTTTAAACTCATGTCCCAGGTCCCTGCAATCCAGACAGCCGCTGCCGTTACAGGCAGGGCATCTTCGGGGTAGATATGCATTTACATAATAGTCCTTGAACTCCGCCGGCGCCGCATCGATAACATATATTAATTTCCCGAATGAAGACTGTTTGTTCTTTGTCGCAAGATAAGGATACCCGTGAATAGGCTTGCTGAGGTGAAATGCATTTGAAAATCCATATACGTGGGCATCGGAAAAGATGCTCCCTTCAGGAAGGAACAAACCATACCTGCCGAGTACGGCAGGCATTTTGATTATGTCGACGCTGTTTTCCAGGGGGAAGACCGCTATGAACTTCCTGTTGTTACTGTCTGATTCCTCATACAGGAAATGGACGCCTATATCGTCAAAGGCACTGAAAATATCTTCTCTCGTGAAGTGACCCTTTATTTCAGCCAGGTGTTTTAATATGCCGGAGCCAAAGACATTGATCTCACAGGAATGCTCAGCCGGAAAAAAGTCTATACGGTAAAAAGAGGTCTCTCTGATTTTTTCTATGATAGTTTTAATTACGCCGATTAATTCCGGAAGGCCTACTTTTTTATAGGTCTGTTTTAATATTTCCTCAATCTTGCTCCCGCTCCCCGTAGACATACTGACTTTTCTTCCGAATGAGTCTTCTATAAAAGCTATTGCATGTTTGTTAAACGGGTCCTCAATTACAATCGATATCTGATCATCTGCCTCATAAAGCGGAAGGACCCTGTTTTCTATCAGGAACTCTTTGGGAAATTTTCCCAGCAATTCAATATTTATGTTAATGTCATCGACAATGACGTAAGGGATATCCAGTTGTTTGCTAAGCACCCAGTCTATATCCTCCATAGAGACCTTGCCGAGTTTAACCAGTGCCTCACCCAGCCTGAGTCCGGTCTGCGTCTGGATTTTCAGGCCTTCATTAAGGTCATCAATATTTATCAACCCGTATTCCAGCAGAAGGGTCCCTAAATCTTTCCATTTAGACATAGTTCTCTCAGTAATTTATAAACAAAGGATAATTTGTTCCTTGCGAAACCGTATGTATTTATCGGACTATATCAAAAAAACTTAATGCGTTAATATTGAGGCAGAAAGAAAAAATGAGGATGTTGACAAATAGGGGACATGGCTGATGTTGAAAAGTTTGGGCTCTTATTAGGTGGGATTAACCTTTTCACATCACTGTCAACATCCTCATGACCAATATAACTGAAACCCGGGGGGCTTTTATATGATTTATATCATATGATTTTAATTGTCAGGCTTATACAGGACCGATATCAGAGACCGGCAAGAATGGACGTTTAGATTTTATGATTAAAGCTGTTTTCTCTCTTTCAAAGAGTATATTTTTAATCCGGGGATTTCACCGCCGGTCAATTCCTTATGTTGGGACAAAAACAGCGGCATAGTGCTTGGGTCGCCCCAGAAAAAGTAGTAATCTATATCATATCCTTTCAATTCATTTTCAAGGTCCCCTTCACTGATATTTTCCCTTGCCTGACCATAGTATCTGCACTTTAACCAATACGAGAGACGAAATGTTTGATGCCATGAATCGTGTATTGACGTATGCACCTTTTGTCTGTTGGAAGCAATATTCCCTTTTATATCATACCGGCTGCTCAACTCCACCCCGAGTTCATGCATTTTTCTGTTAAGATTGTTTTCATCTATCTCAATAGAGGATTTTACAGGTGTTACTATGAAGGACAATACAAAGAAGGCCGTTAATATGTTTCTTAAGATGTTCTTTTTAAAGAACTCGTTCTGAAATAATATATGGAGCACTTTGCCGCCCATAAGCAAAAGCAATATATTGACAATCCACAAATACCTCGTCTCAAAATGGAACGGAAAGTATCCTCCCGTATATAAGATTACAGTCAATAACGGATAGAGCAGGTCGCCGCGTGAAATCAGTTTATTGGGAGGCTGATAGGCAATGAGTAAGATATATACGATAACAATGGCAATTGAGAGCCTGGAATAGGACTCGTATATGCGGAGACCTTCAAAGAAGTTCTCCGAGAGGTTCTCAATGAAATGCAGCAAAGAGCTTCGTGATTCCAGCGGACTCCAGGTCTTTTTTCGGGCATAACTTGGGTCCTCGTATATGACAAAGGCGGTCTCATTTGGCGGTTCAAAAAAACCTTCAAAAAATATTGGATCGCCCTTTTCCAGCGTCCCATGCTCTGATTCCGGCCCCAATGATGCAAAGACCCCCCTGCCCATATTTGAAAAAGTAAGATGACCGTACTTATTGCTTATTAAGGCAATCCAAACGCCGCTCAGAAGTGAAAATATAACAAAACCGGCAAGGGCATTTCTCAATACATTCTTTCTATGCTCTTTCGTTGTGCTCCTGAAGTAATGACCGGCGTTGAATAATGAAAAATGGGCGATAAAAAAAGGGAACCCGTATGGCTTGGAAAAATATGCGAGTGCGCCCAATACCCCGCACAACACGGCGTTAATTAATCTGCCGGGATAGTCCTTGTTGAACACGATGCCAAGATAATAGACAAGCACGCATAACAGCAGGAAGTCCATGGGCTCGATCAGTGAAATAAATACAAATATCGGGACTAACGGCAGCAAAATGATAATCCTGATGTTCTCGCTTATTTCAAACCTGAGAGACAATCTCCATATGCCGATCATTGTCAATACGCCGAAGATCAAGTTCAAGGCATTGACTGCAAATATATGACTTGCGCCGAGATACAGGAAAGGGACCAACAGCCAGGAAAGGAGCGGCCCCCAATAGCCGTTGACAGCGTTACTGAAATCTCCCCGTAAATATTTTTCCGCAATGCTCAAATATAGAGTGGCGTCCCCGGTCAGCCTTTCGTAATGATAAGAGGTGACGATCAATACGGAATATGTCATGAGGGCCACGATGAGTATGGCATAACTCAGAGGGAACTTACGAATTTCTTTCATCATACATAATATATCAAGCCTGCTTTTTGAATCTATAAGTTTATGTGTTTGACAAAGTGCCTGTGTTGATTTAGAATGTCGTCATATAAATAGATTTTTATATATTAAACCTATATAGACTATTTTCTGCCCGGATTACGGCGGATGCAATGATTCACGTATTGATAATTATCTAATTTAAATTATCTGCCGGAACCGGAAGGACCAAACAATGGACAACATTCTCCCGATTTTCAAGGCCTTGTCCGATGAGACTAGGCTCCGGATACTCTCTTTGATGAAAGACGGGGAAATCTGCGTATGTGATATTGCCGAGACCTTGAAAATGACGCAGCCTAATATTTCTTTCCATTTAAGCATGTTAAAAGAGGCTGGCTTGATAAAGGACAGAAAAAACGGCAGGTGGATCCATTATTCACTTGATGAGTCGGACATGTTTAAGAGATTTCTGCTCATGGGAATTTTTGAAAGAATGCGCACGAAACCACCTGTGATAATTAAAAAGAGCAGAAAGTGCTGAGGAAGATATATATGAGTCCTGATCTCAATAACAAAAAGAGGCTTTCATTTTTAAACCGCTATCTGACCTTGTGGATATTTCTGGCGATGGCTGCCGGAGTAGTCGCCGGTTTCATCTACCCGGACATTGAGTCGTTCATTAATTCCTTTCAGGCCGGAACCACAAACATCCCTATCGCGATAGGCCTTATCCTGATGATGTACCCTCCCCTTGCAAAGGTACGGTATGAAGACCTTGGAGAGGTATTCAGGAACAAAAAAGTGCTGGGACTCTCCCTGGTCCAAAACTGGGTAATCGGGCCTGTACTGATGTTTGTACTGGCAATAGTGTTTCTCCATAACTACCCTGATTACATGGTCGGCCTTATCATGATCGGCTTGGCGCGCTGCATCACAATGGTCATTGTTTGGAACGAGCTTGCGTGCGGGGACACGGAATACACTGCCGGGCTTGTCGCCTTCAACTCCATATTCCAGGTGCTGTTCTACTCTGTATATGCGTACATTTTTATAACAGTGTTACCTGCCTGGCTCGGTTTAAAAGGGGCCGGAGTGGAAGTGACCATGGGGCAGATTGCTGAAAGCGTGTTTATTTATCTGGGAATCCCTTTTCTTGCAGGGATAATCACCCGTTTCAGTCTTATCAGATTAAAAGACAGCAAATGGTATGAAGAGAAATTTATTCCCCGGATCAGCCCGATCACTTTAATTGCGCTGTTATTCACCATAGTTGTCATGTTTTCCCTGAAGGGAAATTATATAGTAAGGCTTCCGTTAGATGTAGTACGCATCGCCATTCCGCTGCTGATCTATTTTGTCGTGATGTTTCTCGTTTCCTTCTACATGGCGAAAAAGATGGGCACGGATTATCAGAAGTCGGCGTCACTGTCATTCACCGCGGCGAGCAATAATTTTGAACTCGCCATAGCAGTGGCCGTTGCGGTCTTCGGGATCAATTCAGGCGCGGCCTTTACCGCTGTAATAGGTCCGCTGGTTGAGGTTCCAGTTCTGATTGGACTGGTTAATGTTTCATTGTATTTTCGCAAGAAATATTTCGCGGCAGAATATTGCCGGGTCAAAAAGGTGGATATGTTATGACGCACACCTACGTAGGGACAATTCATGCCTGTGCCCTCCGGGGTAAATTGTCCCTATTGATAAACAGGAGGTTTGGAACATGAAAATAGAAATCTATGATCCCGCAATGTGCTGTTCATCGGGATTATGCGGACCGAGCATTGATCCTGTGCTTGTGAAGATGAACGAAGCTGTGCTGGCGTTGAAAAAACAGGGAGTGGAAGTTGTGCGGTACAACCTTGCGCAACAACCGAAGGAATTCATGGCGAACAAAACGGTTGCAGATTTGCTTCATCGGAACGGGAAGAAGGCATTGCCTGTTACGATGGTCAACGGAGCAGTATACAAGTGCGGAGAATATCCTTCATATGAAGACCTGTGTAGTAAACTCGGAATCGAGCCGCTTAAGAAGAAGCCGTTGACGGTAATCAGTTAGAAGGATACAAATGACAAGATACATTTTCTTCTCCGGCAAAGGCGGCGTAGGCAAGTCAACTATGGCATGCGCGACCGCGATTCATCATGCATTACAGGGAAGAAAGACGCTGATCGTCACAACCGATCCGGCGTCTAATCTCGCTGATGTATTCGAGCAGGAGATCGGGCATAAGATCACGCCGATACCCGTAGGGGTAATTTACCCCGAAGGGCACAGGCATGAATTACCCCTACAATTGTTCGCAATGGAAATAGACCCCGACGAAGCGATAAGAGAATACAAAGAGCGGATAATCGGGCCGTTCAGGGAGATAATGCCTGATGACGTCATAGCGTCACTTGAGGAAAACCTGAGCGGGCCATGCACAACGGAGATGGCGTCCTTTGACAGGTTCATAGATTTCATGGCGGGTGACGAATACGACATCATCGTATTTGATACAGCACCGACAGGACACACGATAAGATTACTTGAGCTTCCCGTTGACTGGTCAAAACATATCGAGGCATCTGCAAAAGGAAGCGGCCAGACATGCCTCGGCCCGGTGCAGTCGATACAGGATTCCAAAGACAAGTATGACCGCGCCACTGCGCTGCTGAAAGACCCTGCAAGGACAGACTTCATCTTTGTCATGAGACCGGAAACCCTGTCACTTTATGAGACCTTGAGGGCATCAAAGGAACTGGAAACGATTGGGATCATGTCTGGGGAGATAATCATTAACGGCATTCTGCCTGAGGAGGTCTGTGAAGTTGCATTCTTCAGGAAGAAATACGAGGCACAGCAAAAAGTAATCAGGGATACTGAACTGGGAATAAGCAAACCGAAACGGTATATGCTGCTAAGGGACAATGAGGTGAAGGGAATAGGAGCACTGCAAGCTGTAGCAGATGAGTTGTTCGCTTCCCCCCTATCAAGAGGGGTCAGGGGTGTGTACCCCTCTTTGGAAAAGAGGGGCGAGGGGAGATTTTCCGATAAAAAAACAATCCCCCTTAATCCCCCTTTAGAAGAGAGGGAGATTAATAACCTTCTGCTTCCTTCCAATGGCACAAAAGCCATCTTCTTCACCGGCAAGGGCGGAGTCGGCAAGACGACCATATCGTGCATTACTGCAATGCACACAGCCATGAAGGGATTCAAAACGCTTATTGTAACTACTGACCCTGCCGCGCATATCGGTGAAGTCTTTGACGTAAAGGTCAATGACGAGCCTTCAGAGATTGCTGAAAATCTGTTCGCAGTAATGATCGATCAGGAAAAGGCTTTTACTGAATACAAAGACAGGGTCCTCGAAGAGGCGCGGGAGAAATATTCCGAAGACATGCTTGCCGCTATGGAGGAGGAGCTTAATTCCCCCTGTATTGAGGAGATGTCCGCGTTTGACAAATTCATACGTTTCATTGAAAGCAGCGCATACGACGTTATAGTATTTGATACAGCTCCGACAGGACATACTTTAAGACTTCTCGACCTTCCCTTTGATTACGCGAAACAGGCAGAGATGATGATCGCAACTGCTGAAGCAGTCGAGGTAAAAAGCGATACAGAAAACAGATTCAGAAAAATTATTGAGATTCTCAGAAACAAAGAGCAGTCGGTCTTTTGCCTAGTACTCTATCCTGAATCAACTCCGATCCTCGAATCTTACCGCGCTATGCTTGATTTGAAAGACGCAGGGATAGAGACACAGCTTGTTGTGGCAAACATGGTCTTGCCTGAAGAGGTCTGCGTAAATGATTTCTTTAAAAACAGACGGTGGATGCAGATGCGATATCTCGGAGAAATACAAAATAAATTCAAACTGCCCGTACTCCAGTTCCCGATGATGCAGGATGAGATAAAAGGGGCTGACGCATTAAAAATCGCATCAGCCGTTCTTTACCGTTAATCCATGAATAATTCGGGTCGGCGTGTTAATTAATGATTAAGGAAATATTGCATAATTCAAGATTGGACGAAGGACTTTCCAGTCTATTAAGCGTTGCGGCTGAATATGCGGAAATTTATTTGCTTGCGAAAAATAGACTGAAAGGCTGTGACGGCATGGGTGAATTGACAACCATAACGGAGGAATTCAGGGATGCTGTTGATAAGGTGATAAAATACTGTAAGGAGAAAGATTACCCGTCCGGCGATAGTCTTTATGATATTGACTGCGCAGCAAAGGAACTGTCCGTTACGGTGAAGGAATAAATCATGCCTGTGCTTGAGATTAAAGATATTTCTTACGTGAGAGACGTGTTGAAATGAAAAAGGTATTATTCGTCTGTATCGAAAATTCCTGCCGGAGCCAGATTGCAGAGGCCTTTGCCAGGATTCACGGAGGCGGAGTCATCGAACCATACAGCAGCGGCTCAAGGCCGTCAGGCATTGTCAATCCAAAGGCGATTGCTTCGATGAAAGAGATCGGCTACGACATGTCAACACACAAATCAAAATCCCTTTCGGAAATCCCGGACATTGAATACGACTACCTCATAACCATGGGTTGCGGAGACGCATGCCCCTATGTCAGGGCAAAGTACAGAGAAGACTGGGGCATTCCCGATCCGAAGGACCTGGATGTGGCAGGATTCCACAAGGTGCGGGAGAAGATCGAGGAGAAGGTCAAGGCGCTTGTTCATTCATTGGGTCAGGCCAGGTAAATCCTGTTCAAGGCCTCACAAGCAATTCTTCACAATATCTTCAAAGTTTCTGCCGATCTAAATCCCAATCCCTCTATTAAAGGCAGCGAGAGTGATTTTCGTTATCCCGTTTTGGGTGTAAACTGTCTTTAGGAGGACAAGCCGTCTTATGAATCAGGGCATTGCTTTTATGAAAGGAGAGGCTTTATGTCATTAATAGTTGCCGAAAACATTCAAAAAGATTACAAGACAGGCGAGGTGACCGTTAAGGCATTAAAGGGAATAAGCTTTGAAATCGAGCCTGCTTCCTTCGTCTCTTTCGTCGGCCCTTCAGGCAGCGGAAAGACAACCCTGCTTAATCTCATCGGCTGCCTTGATAAACCGACACAAGGGACATTAAAAGTGGTTGATACCGACGTCCTTCATCTTGACCGGAAACAGAGCGCGTCATTCAGGGGAAGCAACATCGGTTTTATCTTTCAAGACTTCAATCTCATACCTGTCCTGACGGTTTATGAAAATATAGAATATCCTCTGCTCATGGTCCAGAGCGCGCCGGCATCCGAAAGGGAAAAGAGAGTCACCGCCCTTTTGGAGGCCGTGGGTATGATTGAGCAGAAAGATAAATACCCCGACCAGATTTCAGGAGGGCAGAAACAACGGGTAGCGGTTGCGAGGGCGTTGGTTACAAATCCCAAGCTCGTGCTTGCCGATGAGCCTACAGCCAACTTAGACCATAAGACAGCCTACATGGTAATCGAGCTCATGAAAAAGATGAGGGATGAATTCAGGACAACGTTCATCTTCTCCACTCACGACCAGAAGATAGTGGGAGAGGCTGAAATACTTTACACACTTGAAGACGGTGAATTGACGGGCAGGCAAGTCAGAGGAGGTAAAGGCAATGGGTAATCTCTTCAAAATAGCTATAAGAAATCTTTTGAGATATACAAGAAGGACCCTGCTTACAGCCTCTTTGATAACAGTAGGCGTGGTCTTTGTCCTTGTGTTCATCTCCGTCTCAGGCTCTTTCAAGGACATGATGGTAGGATCGATAACAGACTCCATGCTCGGACACATGCAGGTGCACAAGAAGGGCTACGTGGCTTCAATAGAAAACCTTCCACTTAACTTGAATCTGAAGCCGGGCGCCATAACACGACTTGAAAATATCCTCGATAAGCAGCCGGAAATCACGGCTTATTCTCCGAGGATAAAATTCGGGGGAATGTTCAGCAATTTTGTGGAGACCACTAATATAAGGCTGAACGGCATCTATCCTGATAAGGAATTAAAGAGTGTCCCGCTCCTTGCCTCAAGGGTAATAGAGGGCAAAAAAATCCTTGATAAGGGAGGAATCTGGATTCCCGAACTTCTGGCCAAGGGAATGAAAGTAAAGGTAGGCGATACGATAGTGGTCGTTGCCACCAATAAAGACGGCTCTGTCAATGGAAAGCAGTTCATTGTGGCGGGCGTGCTTGAAAGCGCAACGGGACCGGGAGGCAGGGACGGCTATATCCACATAGAAGATGCCATAGAAGTCCTCAGGATGGAGGAGATGGAAATAAGCGAGGTTGCCATCCGGTTGAAGGATTTCGGAACACTCCATAAGTTCAGCGAAAAATTAGACGGCCTGCTTTCAAAGGAGCTTAACCAGCAGGACAAACAGATATTTGAGCTACACACCTGGGAAAAGCTCACTCCCTTTTACAACATAGCCCGTATGATAGATGT
>JACRQA010000186.1 GCA_016222915.1 Nitrospirota bacterium
ACACAAGTATAAAGGTATTCGTAGACATGATTAATGCCTACCTGCTCGAGGCCCATTCAAAGGACCGGAAGGCCGTTCTCCTTATCGACGAGGCGCAAAACCTTAGCGCAGAGGTGCTGGAGCAGCTCCGGCTGTTGACCAATCTTGAGACTAATCAGAGAAAGCTACTCCAGATAATGCTGATCGGGCAGCCCGAACTCAGGGATAAATTGTCAGAGCCCGGCCTGCGTCAGGTATCTCAGAGGATAATTGCCCGGTACCATCTCGGCGCCCTTCACAGGAAGGACATCAACGCCTACGTGTCCCATCGTTTGTCCGTCGCCGGCCTGAGGGACCAGTTGTTTCCTGAAGGAGTCATTAATAAACTATACCGCCTGACAGGAGGAGTGCCGAGGCTGATTAATGTATTATGCGACAGGGCACTGCTCGGCACATACGCCATGAATAAAAACCTTGTCAGCGCATCGACCCTGACAAAGGCGGCGCATGAAGTATTCGGAGAATCAAGACCGCTCATTTCGGGGCTGAACAGGAAGGCCGCCGTCCGGATAATTTGCTCTATCATTATTGCGGTCGGCGTCGTGCTTGCCGCAACTTATTATAAAGAGGGAAAACATGAGATTGCCGTACAGAAAGAGACCATTAAAAAAGTGGAGGCCGCGGTAACAGCGCCTATCAATAAGAAACCGGAGACAGTGTACGAGACGATCAAGCCCGATATCATAGAAGCCATAAAGCTCAGGAACTTAAAGTGGCCTGCTGACCAGCCTGCTGGCAAGAGCAGTGAGATGGCTTTTGGAGAGCTTTTCAAACTCTGGGGTATTGCTTATCAGCCTGCCGATAAAGCTTCTTCCTGCTCGCAGGCCGAAAACAGCGGCCTGAAATGTTATTCAGGCACGGGAAATTTACAGCGGCTCCGTAACCTGAACAGACCGGCTGTTCTGAAATTCTCTAACGGAAGCGGCAGTGTATATTATGCTGTTTTGTCCGGACTCAGTGATGAAACTGCCCGCATACTCGTGGGCGCAGAAATGAAAGAGGTCTCTCTTAAAGATGTCGAAGCATCCTGGCTCGGCGAGTATACTTTGTTATGGCGTCCCCCGCCTGATTTTGCAGATGTTATCAAACCCGGCATGCAGGGTCCTGCTATACAATGGCTTGAGACAAGTCTCAGCAGGTTTGACGGCAAACCGAATATGCCGCGCGAAACCCCTGAGTATGATAATGAACTCGTAGAGCGTGTGAAGAAATTTCAGCTCGCTAAAGGTCTTGTCCCTGACGGAATAGTGGGGACACAGACCATGGTCCATCTTAGTCAGGCTGCCGATGATAAACCGGCTTTAGATGAAAAGCAGAAGGATGGTTAGGAATGTCATTTATCCTTGACGCACTGAAAAAACTGGAGCAAAAACGTCAAAAAGGGACAGTCCCTGACCTGATGACCATCCATGCCCCTGAGCGCCAAAAAGAGAGGCGTGCGATATGGCCTTACCTTGTCATGGGGGCGTTGATACTGAACGTAGGAATATTGGCAGCTATATTCCGTCCCTGGGAGGCTGATATCAAGAAACCGGTCGTCCAGGCGTCTGCTGAACAACTGAGGAAAGAAGCCCCTGTTCAGCAATTTGTTAAAAAGAGCGAGCCGACATCTGCATTGCCTCAGATCAAAAAAAGCTCAGCTGCACCTGATAAAAAACCGATTGTCCCGAAAGTTTCTTCAGTGTCGGTAAATAAGGCCACTGAAATAAAGAAAGCTGCTCCTGCCCCAAAACAGGACAATCCGCCCTCTCCGGTTGAAGTAAAAATATACGAGCCCCGTCAGATTGAAGAGGCCTATGATAACAACAAACCATCTTCAGATGGAGGCAGCCCGGAAGCGCTCAGCATGAACCCATCACAGCACGAAATGGAGACCCTGCGTAATAAAATCAAAGAAGAGACTTACCATTCAGGCAACAAACGTTCCGTGAAAGAAACGCCTGATAAAAATGAGGAAGCTGATTCAGACTATCAGGTCCCTGATTTCAGCCAGTTGCCTGAAGAGACAAGAAAGGAGCTTCCCGATATAACTATTTCCACGCATATCTATTCAAATAATCCGCGCTCCAGGATTGTTAATATTAACGGCTCTACTATCAAAGAAGGCGATGAAGTGATAAGGGGACTGAAGATCCGGGAGATAACCATGTCTGGTGTAATCTTCGACTACCAAGGCCGCCTCTTCCAGGTGAGGGCATTTTAAATTCATGAGGGTATATTATGAAACGGGTCCGCATTAAGAGTATTTTTTCAGAGGGCAATATCGGTCAGGCACTGACAGTCTGCGGCTGGGTAAGATCAAAACGTGAGTCAAAAGGGGTGGCCTTTATCGCTCTGAACGACGGCACTACGCAAGACACATTGCAGCTTGTCATTCCCGCTGAAGCGGCCGCATTCCATAAACTGTCCGGCTGCAATACAGGGGCCGCGATCAAGGCTGAAGGCGTTCTTAAAGAGTCATTGGGAAAAGGACAGAAGTATGAAGTGGAGGTTTCGGACATTGAAGTATTCGGCGATGCTGATCCTGAAAAATATCCCCTGCAAAAAAAGGGACACTCACTGGAATTCCTGCGTGAGATAGGCCACCTCAGGCCGAGGACCAATACCTTCGGCGCTGTATTCAGGGTGCGGAATGTCCTTTCCGATGCGGTGCATGATTTCTTTCAGGGCCAAGGCTTCATATGGGTACATACACCCATCATCACCTCAAGTGACTGTGAGGGCGCAGGAGACATGTTTACCGTAACATCTCTTGATCTGGAAAAATTACCCGCCGGAAGCAATGGGGGCATAGACTTTTCACAGGATTTCTTCGGCAGGCGCGCCTATCTCACTGTGAGCGGACAGCTTGAGGCCGAGTTTCTTGCGATGTCGCTTGGCGACGTGTATACATTCGGACCTACGTTCAGGGCGGAGAATTCCAACACCTCCCGCCATCTTTCCGAATTCTGGATGATAGAGCCTGAAATGGCCTTTGCGGACATCAATGACGACATGCGTCTCGCTGAAGACTTTATTCATACTTTATGCGGCAGGGTGCTGGAGAAATGCGGGGACGAGATCGCCTTCTTTGAGAAGTTTTACAAAAACACATCCGTCAATGAACTCAGGGTACTGTCTGAAAAGCCCTTTGTCCGCCTCACATATACCGATGCCATAAAAGAGCTGGAGAAGTCCAAAGAGAAATTCGAGTTCCCTGTCAAATGGGGGTTGGATCTGCAGTCCGAACACGAGCGCTATCTGACGGACAAGGTTTTTAAAGGGCCTGTAATAGTCGTTGATTACCCCAAAGATATAAAGGCCTTTTATATGAGGCAGAACCCTGACGGAAAGACCGTTGCAGCCATGGATGTCCTGGTGCCGAAAGTCGGCGAGATCATTGGCGGCAGCCAGCGTGAGGAAAGACTTGAGGTCCTCGAAGGCAGAATGAAAGACATGGGCATCCCGATTGAAAACATGCAGTGGTATCTCGACCTGAGAAGGTACGGCTCAGCGCCTCACGCCGGGTTCGGACTCGGTTTTGAGCGGATAGTGCAATACATAACGGGGATGAGCAATATTCGTGACGTCATCCCCTGCCCCCGCGCGCCGCAGTCGATACGGTTTTAACGCTTCCCGGGATCGGTCTTACTTGGTCCCGGCTTTTGTTCTTATTTGCCTGTATGACCGCTTTGGTCCATCACACCTCAAAAGCGTCCCTTATCAGTTCACAATCCGGCCTGCCCTGCTCGTAGAAGATACTTACGACATCGAATCTGCAAGGGGGGATTTCTTTCAGTTTCTTCAGGTACAACATTGCCACGTTTGATATTTTTTTCTTCTTGAAATAATTCACGGCTTCAAACGGCTTTCCGTATGCAATGCTTTCCCTTGTCTTGACCTCTACAAAAACAAGCGTGTCCCCATCTCTTGCAATAATATCAATCTCCCCTATTCGGGTCTTGTAATTTTGTGTAATGATTTTATATCCCTTATTCTTCAAAAACTGTACAGCAAGCCCTTCCCCTCTCTCTCCTAGTCTCATCTTGTCCCCCTAAACTGCCCTTAACTGTTTACCTTACAGTTGCCTTCAATTGTTGACACCAGGCAAGCGGCCTTGACGGAAAAGCTTTACCTGAGATACCGTAGCGAGATTCATGAAAGCATAATTAATGTCTTCCTGAACTTCACCAGGCGTTAAGTCCAGCCATCAAAGTTTATTCAATATCTCATCTCATTGTAAAGGTTTTACGGCAAGGCTGCTTGCCTGATTATGCAACGTTAAGGTTTAATCAATCCTTCGATAAAAACAAGTCCTGTTTCCCGTGTGACAGGCGCCGGGACCTTTCTGCTCGACCTTTATAAGCAGTGTATCCTGATCACAATCATAAAGTATTTCCTTAACAAGCTGAAAATTCCCCGATGTCTCGCCCTTTGTCCAGAACTTCTTCCTTGACCTGCTCCAGAAGCATGTCTTGCCTTCATTAATAGTCCTCTCCAATGAAGCCTGGTTCATATATGCAAGCATTAATACCTCGTGGCTATTCACTTCCTGTATAATGGCAGGTATAAGTCCCTGTTCGTTAAATTTAAGCTCAGGAATCATTTCATTTATCCTCCCAAAATTAGCTGACAATAAAATCACGCTTATTCTACCATACTGAAGATTTAAACCACATTACAGCGAATAGAGGATATTGAGGTTTTCCGGACTAAAGCTGAATTATATATCTGACTTCTAGTTACGTTGCGGCCTGGGTATCAGAAGATAATAAGTGGCATCTTTCATGTTCAGATATATCCAGTATCCCATCCATGGGACCAGTTTCGCTTTTGGAGGACTTTCTGATAGAAGGACATATCCCCAGTCTGTACCACTTCTGTAAGAAATTGCATTTTCAATCCAGCCATTAGAAGCTGCCTCTGTCCAGTTAACAACAGTGCTGGTCCCTTTTCGGACCTTCACGACTGAAAGATCAACATTCCCGGAGTAAGGATTGCTTATAATGTTCCATCCCGGTTTGAGTTCGATTGTAGTTTCAGCATCCAGTATATCCGCATAGCCCGCGTGCTCAGGCAATGTGTTGACCTGCTTCTGTATTTTATATCCTTCACCTTGCCTTACCGGTTTTGTTGCTGTCACTGCAGTGTAATATCCTTCAACATTCCACCTATAGACCGATGTGCTCCAGAAGGCCGTATAACCGTCCAGTATATTAGTACCGATATTCCTTGGAATGCCTACTGTGTTATAGCCATTAAGCAGTTGTACTTGAGGTCCCGTTATATATCCCGTATTCGGGTATCTCCGGATAGTGCCGTCAAAAAACTGTGCGCTGAAGTAATATTTGTGGACCGCCGCAGGTCCGAGTTTTGTGATATATGTACATAATCCGCCCGAATTATAGCTTCCGCTGCATGACATCGTATAGCTATAAAAACTATCATTCGTAGGATTGTTCCTCTGCGTCATATAAAGTTTTACATATAGAGGCGTCCTGCCGGATGTATCTTTTATTCTTATCTGGAACTCATACTCGACATCTGCCTTGGGCTTGCCATCCACAAGGTTGTCACTGTCGCTGCCTCCGTCCGTTCTCCGCATGCACGCTATATTTCCTCCGTCAGGGCAATCAAGCGCATATAAATAATTGGCCGTTATATAATTTGTCCTCGTAAAAGTATTAATGCTGCCGTCTGAATCTTTTGTCGATAATTTCACTGTATATATTCCCGGAGTTGCATATGTATAGGAAGGGTCCTTGCCGGTCGAATCTATAGTGCCGTTGTTGTCAAAGTCCCATGCGTAAGTTAAAGGATTGTCATATCCGGACGAAGTATTGCTGAAAGTTACGATCAATGGCGCAGTGCCGCTTACCGAAGATCCCGTAAAAGATGCTGTTGGTAACGTGTCTGAGATATAGGCCTTTGCCACTGCCTCGCTTGTGGCCCCCAGATTGTCCGTCACCCTGAATTTGATAGTATATACGCCCTGCCGGGAATATGTGTGGCTTCTAGTTGCCGGGGCATCAGAATAGTCATATATCCCGTCACCATTTACATCCCATTCATAACGAACTATGCTCCCGTCAGGATCGACTGAACCGGACCCATTTAGCAATATTACCTGCCCTTCGGCATTTGAGTATATTCCACCTGCATTCGCGACAGGAGGTTTATTCAATGGTAAGACAAGCTTGCTTACTTCATTCGAATATACGCTTTCATTGCCGGATGTATCGTATGCAGTTACAGTAAAATAATAGGTACTCCCTTCAGTTAAATTATTAACTTCATATGTGGTATCCTTGCCGACATTAATAACTTGTGTGTATTTTCTTGAAATGCTTCCATAATAGAGTTTGTATCCATTTATATCAGTGAGAGGCGACCCATTAAAATTAGTCAATGGAGGTAACCAGGAGAGTTTTACAGGATTACCATATGCAAACAGAACAGATGTATATAACATGATAGAGATGAATAATAATAGTCCGATAAAAAAACGTTTAATACTGTAGTTCCCTCTGAGCATTTATAATCTTATCGCGCCTAGCGATCCCTCAGTAACTTTGTTATTTTCAATGCACTTCTTAAGTATGTTCCACGTGCAGCAGGGATCGCATTCTATGCACATTTTGCAGCTTTCGATTATCTGCTCAAGAATTTTTCCCGTTGTCATAACTAACCTATCTCCCTCGTTTTAGAAATTCGTTTACACTGCGGTAAGGACAAAGAAATGCCTTTGTCCGGTTACGAAATGCCGTTAAATAAGCGGATGCCGATCCATGCCGGGTTGCTTGATTTGAGCGTATAATACGCAATCCATATGCCAGCCAGTTACATATATTTTCATGTGCCGGATTTTAATTAATAATTTTTCATCGGTACGCAATTCTGTACTGACTATTAAAGAAATTATTTGTATGGATTTATATACGATTAAAGCAATGATTGATGAGAAGATTGTTATAGGGACTGGGGAAACGACACATTAAGGATATGAAGGAGATTTCATACAACCATGAACCGGAAGACAATAGACTGGCTTACTTCATTCATGAGTTTAGAGCAGGCAAGGAGAAAAAACATATGTCGCGTAATGTTATCTTTTGTATTCTTCCGGCTTCAGATCATATTTTTTAAGGAGCTGATAAAAATCCGCCCGGTACTTGCCGGAAAGTTCAGACGCCTTGCTTACATTACCCTGCGTAAGGTTAAGGAGATTCTGAAGATACTCTTTTTCGAATTCTGACTTGGCCTCCTTGAAAGACTTTAATTTGTTCTGTGATGGAATGTTTGTTTGAAGAATAAGGTCCTCACTGATGACATTGGTTTGAGTCATGGCCATAGCGAATTCAATAGTATTTTCCAATTCACGTACATTCCCCGGCCAGTCATGGAGCATAAGCTTTTGCATTGCCTGCGGCGTTATTCCTCTGACTTTCTTCTTCATTCTCTGACCGAATTTGTCCAAGAAATGATCAACGAGAAAAGGAATGTCCTCTTTTTTCTCCCTCAGCGGAGGCAAATCTACCGGGATGACATGGACCCTGTAGAAAAGGTCCTGTCGGAAATTGTTATTTTCAACCTCCTTTTGCAGGTCTTTATTGGTAGCGACAATGATCCTGACATCAACATCAACAGGTTTTTTGCAGCCCAGAGGGTAGACCTGCCTGTCCTGGAGTACCCTTAGAATTTTACTCTGAAGAGATAGCGGCATATCTCCGATCTCGTCAAGAAAAAGCGTTCCTCCATCTGCCTGCGTGAACAATCCTTTTGCGCTTTGGACTGCCCCTGTAAAGGCGCCCTTCTCATATCCGAAAAGCTCGCTCTCCAGCAGATTCTCAGGTATTGCCGCACAATTGATAGCCACAAAAGGCCCTTCCTTCCTGCCGCTTCCGAGATGAATGGCCCTGGCAATGAGTTCTTTCCCCGTTCCGCTTTCTCCGTGGATAAATACCGTTGAGTCGGTCCTGGCTATGATAGACACTTTTGCCAATATCTTTTGCATCTTATCGCTCCTGGCGATTATATTTGAAAAATCATATTTCTCTTCCAACAGACCTTGCAGTCTTTTGACTTCAGAAGTAAGCTTGCGCTTTTCCATTGCATGATCAATCTGGAAAAGAAGCTCCCTCGCATCAAAGGGTTTGGTTAGATAGCTATAGGCCCCCCTCCGCATGGCTTCGACCGCGCTTTCAATAGTCCCATATGCAGTGAGTATGATGACCGGGACATCGGGATTTATCCGGTGCAGGTTCTCCATAAGCGTTATCCCGTCGGTCGTTTCAAGCTGTAAATCAACTACAGACAGGGCAATCGCCTCTTCTTCAAGCGCGTTTAAGGCCTCCTCCTCCGATCGTGCGGTAACAACATCATACCTTGCCGATTCGAGCCTCATTCTTATCACTTCCAGAAGGTTACTGTCATCATCGACAACTAATATCTTTTCTATAGCCATAGTCGTTCCTATTTTCTCAACTACCCTTTCGTTTTCCCGATCTCAAATTCAGACAGGCAATACAAATGAAAAAATGCTTCCATGTTCCGATGTGCTCTCAACCCAGACTTTGCCTCCATGCGAGTTAACAACTTGCTTTACAATAGCAAGGCCTAATCCGGTACCTTTGATTTTGCTGGATCTTGAGAGGGTGTCCTGATAATATTTATCAAAAATTGCATTTACTTTATCTTCGGATATACCTGTTCCTGAATCAGCCACAGATATCTTCGCTTCTTTACCGCTGAATTGAGCGGAGATGCGGACAAATCCTCCATTCGGCGTAAATTTTACGGCATTTCCAACCAGGTTTCTCAACACCTGGAGGATCCTTTCAGTGTCCATAGATATGAACGGCAGCTCCTTGCTTATTTCGGTTTCAATCCTGATGTTCCTGTTCTCGGCCAACGGTTCAATTTCACCGGTTATCTTGCTGATCAACGGCGCGAGTTCCGCTTTTTGAAAATTATAAACCATCATCCCGGCCTCCATCTTTGAAAGGTCCAACAAGCTATTGACCAGCTTGATCAGGCGGTTGCATTCTTCGTTTATTATTGACATGAGTTTTTTCTGCTTCGCCGTCGCGCCCAGCTCCTCCAGGCTCTCGGAAAAAAGATTTGTTCCTTCCTTAATAGTCGTAAGGGGCGTCCGCAGCTCATGTGACATTAATGAAAAAAAATCGGACTTCAACTTATCTATCTCTTTCAGCTTACTGCACATCAGGTTAAAGGACTTTGCCAGCACCTCAATCTCAGGGGGCGAAGTAAGCTTCAGATCATGGCCAAAATCCCCCTTTGCTATATCAACAGTTTTCTTTTTTATAATAGAAAGCGGTCTTGTTATATTGACAGTAATCAGAATGGATATCATTATTCCGAAAATCAGGGAAGCCGATCCGATGACTACAGCCACCTTGCTGGCTCGGGAGTAGACTTTACTCAATTCCCTGACTTTAGAATAAGTGTTGCCCTGGCTGTACGCTTCCAATTCTTTTAAGGCTTCCATTATTTCATTCACAGCAAGCTCTTTTTCTTTCTTATAATTATCCTCGTCATATTGCTGACCCGAACCCATATACTTTACTTCATCATAAAATAATGACTGGTAACGCTGTTTATGCCGGCTAATCCTATCGATCAGATTTCTGACCTTTTCATCTTCAGCCAGAGATGTTAGTTCCGTCAATTGACTGTCAAAATCATTCTTTGAAAGGTCAAATTGATTGTAAAGCGCGTCATCTTTAATAAAAATATATTTCTTTTCATACAACATCATCGAGAGGAGGATATCTGAAAGTTTCTTTTTGTATTCTATCAAACGATTATCAACGTTAATGATAGAACGGGTAACTTTCTCGAACTGTCGAAGATGAGAAATCGCATAAATACTTACCGTCATGGCCAGTATAAATATTACAAGGTACCCGATAACAAGCCGGGAGAATATAGTTAATTTCATGTGTTTGGTTTAATGGATTATATCCGGACAATGTATGGCATTATGCATATCATGTATTACTCAGCATAAGCCACTATTTATGTCGAACAATTCTCTGGGAATGCTTCGTCAATAATTTTTATATGCTATCACGATATTCAATGAATGTCTATAGCCACCGGAAACACTCAATGTCGGCTAATACAACGTACGGTGTTTTAAAGCTTATATCCTATCTTCCTTAAAAACTCTTTTCTTTGCTTCTCATCGGTATCGTCTTCCACTCCCTTGGGAGAAAACCCGTCAATAACACCCATGATTCCCCGCCCCAACTCTGTCTCTGCAACGACTACCTCAACAGGATTCGCTGTTGCGCAATAAATACTGCATACTTCCTGACAATTCTTTACCGCATTGAGAACATTGATCGGGAATGCATCTTTCATCATAATCAGAAATACATGCCCCGCACCTATTCTTTCCAGGTTCTTTACACAGGTGTCAATTAATAAAGATTCATTACCTTCCTTTCTTATCAGGCATTGGCCCGAAGCTTCTGTAAACGCTACGCCGAATTTTGCCAGGGGAATATTCGTGGCAAGAATCTCATAGAGGTCCTCTGTCGTTTTAATAAAATGTGTCTGTCCCAGAATAATATTACAGCCGTCAGGGATGTCGATTTTTACGGTTTTTATTTCCATACAATCCTCCTTTGAAAACATATATTTTTCAACTTTCAGCTTACCGTTACTACTATGTTATAATCAAAATAAATTTTATCATTCTTGTCAAGAAGTAAATGAATATATTTATTATTCTCCTTGCATTCATAATTCCTGCCTGGACAGCCTCGCCTGCAGATGCCATAGCTCCCCAGATCGTTGGGCCCGAGACGAAAGTTATTGATAATAATATCATCGTAAATCTCCACATTGACCATGTGACAGAACTTGCATCGCCTATAACATCCGGGGTCGAGAAAGAAATCACATTTACCATAGAACTGTTAAGGGCCTGGAAGTTCTGGCCGGATGAATTTATAGTATCAAAGAAAATTTCAAAGATTATCAAGTACGACAATTTAAGGGAACAGTACCGGGCATTATCGTATGATGGGATAACCCGCGCAGAGAAATATTTTAGCGATTACAATGCAGTCAAGGACTGGATTTTCGCTGTGAACAACGTTAACCTCGCCAACGTAAAGGAACTTGAGTTGAGCACTTACTATATCAGGATAGTTGTTGAATCAAAAAGCCTGGAACAACTACCGGTAATCGGCTTTTTAATACATTTTATCCCTGAAGTGGAAATGAGCCTGGCCAAAGAATCCTCGCCTTTTATAATAGGGGAAAACTGATGAAAAATCTCAAAATACTTTTCAGTCTGTTTATTATCAGTTTTTTCGCCATAATTATTACAGGGGTCGTTTTAAATTATCTTGGAATTGAACATGGCTCTCTTCTGATAAAGATAGGCTTCATTTTTGTAATTGTCAATATCGTTTTATACCTGCTGCTGTTGATTTTCTTTGTCGGTCGAAATCTTTTCACCCTTTACAGAGAGAAGAAACGTAAAGCGATAGGCTCCAAATTCAGGACAAAACTCGTTATATCTTTTCTCGGTCTTGTTCTTATCCCCTCAGTATTTCTTTTCTTTCTTTCATATCAATTAATAAATAATTCTATCGACACCTGGTTTTCCCTTGAGGTCCAGAAACCCATTTATGAATCAATGGACATAGCAAAGACCCTTTATGCCAAGGAGCGTCAAAATACGATAAATTTCGCAAAACTCCTTGCATCAAATAAGGGCCTCTGGAAGAACGGTGATACACCTGGAACAGTACCCGAGAATTATAAAAGTTATATGATCAAGCAAACCGACGGCTCTCCTTTAATTGATAACGCCTTCAATGATGATGCCGGCTCGAACGTCGTATCCACTGATAAAGGAGACATTATACGAGCTGCCGCGCCGCTTAAGGACGGGGCCCGCATTACAGGTGTCGTTGTTGTTGAGACCCTCATTCCTCATGATGTTGTTTTGAAAATGGAATCTATCCAGAAAGCTTTTAATGAATATGTTCAAATAAAGATGCAGCAAAATCCCGTTCGCTTTATTTATTTTTTAATGCTGAGCATAGCGGCATTACTGATTATCTTTCTAACATTATGGGTATCCCTGCGAATTGCAAAGGGGATAACAGTGCCGATCCAATCCCTTGCGGAGGCAACCAAGACGGTCGCGCACGGTAATCTGGATTTCAGGATAGCCCTTAAAAGGGACGATGAAATCGGATTACTGATTAATTCATTCAACAAAATGCTTGATGACCTGCAGGACGGCAAGCAGTCCCTTGAAAAAGCATATAAGGAGTCAGATCGCAGAAGGCTGAGTATGGAATCAATTCTTGAGAGCATTAATACAGGTGTAATATTTTTTGACCGTACGGGAAGGATAATAACCGTCAATAACGCGGCCTGTTATATGCTGAACATAGAGCGCATAGCCATAGAGGGCCGGAGCTACAAGGAATTATTGGACAGGCTGAATTCGGAAGATCTCAGCGCAATGGTCAAACATCTCAGCGAAAAAGGGTTTGGGGCGATTGAAAAAGAAATACATATATACTTAAACGGCAGACCTATGGACCTGAGAGTTTATTCAACTATTATCAAGGATTCTGCAAACAAACTTGTCGGGACCCTTGCTGTGTTTGATAACCTTACGGAAATCATAATGGCACAGAGGGCACTCGCATGGCAGGAAGTTGCGAAAAGGATAGCTCACGAAATTAAAAATCCGCTGACACCGATAAGGTTGTCAGCGGAACGGCTTTTAAAGAAATGGAATGATAAGTCACAGGATTTTGAAGATGTCCTGAACAGGTCGACCAAGACGATAGTACAGGAAGTCAACAGCCTCAGATCACTTGTGGATGAATTTTCGAGATTCGGCAAGATGCCCAAAATCAGTCTTGAACCTACAGATATAAGATCAATTATTGAAGAAGTCGTTGAGCTTTACAGCAATTTAAAAGGAGTTGATATAGTTCCTTCCGTAAATAAAGAAATCCCTGAAATCGAAATCGATAAAAAACAGATAAAAATGGCTTTAATAAATCTTATGGATAATGCTGTACAGGCTAAGACAGAAAAGATATGGCTGAATGCACTATATAATCCGGTCATGGATCTTATTAGGATAGAAGTCATCGATGACGGCTCCGGCATAAACGAAGTAGACAAAGACAAGCTTTTCTTCCCCTATTTCTCAACCAAAAAGGAAGGTACCGGGCTGGGACTCGCTATTGTAAACAGTATAGTATCAAAGCACAGGGGATATATAAGAGTGCAGGACAATAAACCTAAAGGCACTCAGTTTATTATCGAATTGCCCGTGGGGCAGAAATAAATGTATGAAAACCTAACCTCCCTCTCAAAATTCATTTTTTTCTGCAAAGACAGGTGATGAAGATATCGTATTAAGAAGTACAGGCGCAAACATTCATCTGACAAGAAATTCCTTTTATTCCAAATTCAGTTTGTATCTCAAAACTATTTTATTGACCTGTCAGTCGTTTCTTGGAATCGATTCCAGGCAATTACTTTTCATTCGGACTTAATTCCAATCTGATAATTTATAGTTGATACCAGTTTAGAAAGAATGAATTATCATTGTTTGATCTTGTCCTGAAATAGTTTGTTCATGACCTGGCAACAATTGTATCTCAATTTGGAACAATTAAATTGTATACAAAAAGTATTTTTATGTTCCATTATTGTATTTTTTTCTTGACAATTGTTTTTTGATCGTATAAATTACATATCAATATATGTTAGAAAAACTTTTCACATCGGGAATAAGGGCCAATATAATGTCATTGTTATTTAACAATCCCGAAGAGAAGTTTTATGTTAGAGAGATAGCCAGGCTGGTAAATAAAAATCCTTCCGGGGTGAAAAGAGAACTGGACAAACTTCAGAATATGGATATTGTCTCATCTGAAAAAGAAGGCAATCTAAAATATTTCAAAGTTAATATAAATTCCCCCCTCTTCCCCGAACTAAAAGGCCTTATCGCAAAATCATTGGGAGTCCCGGGCGCACTTAAGTCCGTCTTAAAAACCTCAGACGTAAAGTCAGCTTTTATTTATGGCCCTTATGTAGATAATACAAATCTTCCTTCACTGGACTTATTAGTAGTATCTGATTCAGATCAAATAAGAAAGCCGCTTGATGATATTGAAAAAAGATTCGGAAGAACAATTAATCTCACTCTAATCAGTCTACTGGATTACAAATCCAAAAAGAAGAGTGGGGATCGGGACCTAAAAAAACTTTTAGCTGCAAAAAAAATATTACTGATGGGAAGACTTTAAATACTCCCAATAGGAAGGGAGAAGAAAGGGGGTGAACTTGAATGGCCGCCACAAAGAAAGCCGCTGCTAAGAAGAAAAAGGCTGCTCCGAAAAAAGCTGTTGCAAAGAAGAAAACCACTGCAAAGAAGAAAAAGAAATAACGTTATTGGTTGTATTACACACTTTGCTGTCCCATCAATCAGATGGTGGGACAGCTTTTTTTATCCAGGGCCAGGCTGTTGCCGTCTCAACATAAAAAACATTTATGTTTGATGCTTCAAGTCGACAACGATATAATTAACGTTATGCATGCTACTATAACTACCTGGATGAACAGTTTTTTGAGTCTTATTATTAAATCCTCCAGTTTAATGAAATATATCATCTATTAATGATGCTGTTGCTTTGATTCTGCTTTGATGCAAGCAGACGGATGGCTAGTCGCTCCCATTCCTGAACTGCCAAGCCAGTCTATTTATATGCATATACCACCAATCCAATCCGTATTACTAGACAGTAGTTCATATTGCCTGGAAAAAAAGACAATTCAGCTTAAATTAATGAAGGGCATTGGTTTGGGGAGGTTAGATGTATAGATATGGGTTTTTATTCCAGTTGGATTTTGCTTTTAGTATCGTGTTCTGTAAGAACCAGCAAAGAGCTTCAAAATCAGCAACAGTAACCCAGCTGCCTAAGTTATTATCTGAATTAGCCTCCACCCCTCTCATTATCAACAACGGCAACTAACCATAGTGAAATGTATTGTATTTTGGAAGGAAGGAACTACTGTGCTCACGACAGATATTTAATTCTTATTATTCAGAAAACGTCGTACGCCCAATACTGCACCGCCGGCTAAAAAAAGAATAAAGCTTATCGGCTCCGGAGTCACTGTAAAGGTTGTTGACCCGCTTCCTGATGCCCCATTTGCATAGAGATAGCTTCCCATGACATTCCAATCTCCTTCCTCTCTCATATCATTTAACCAAGTGACCTCGGCGCTTGTACCGGCATTTATAAATTTATTGCCGCCATATCCACTTTCTGCTGAAATCCATAGTTCCTGAGAACTGCTCATAATCGAGAGGCCATAATTATCACCGGTAGGTGAGTTCATCCAGTTTACTTCAAAATAAAATCCGGAAGTTGGAAGTTTTACATATATCCAGGGGGTATCATTCCAGTCAAAGGTCGTTTTTGGAGCGGTGCTTCCAGAAGCATCAACCATGTAAAATGCGTCAAACCCGGCATGCACTCTTCCGGCGCATAGTACAAAAATGAGGAATGCTAATATCATCAATATCTTTTTA
>JACRQA010000187.1 GCA_016222915.1 Nitrospirota bacterium
AGCTTAATCTGACATCCGTTACCGTTGATTTCAGGGCCGACAGGAAAAACAGTAAAGTCGATATCGAAGCAATGGCCAAATGCACGGGACAGACCGGCGTGGAAATGGAGGCCCTGACAGCGGTCTCGGTCGCCGCCCTTACAATCTATGATATGTGCAAGGCCGTGGACAAAGGTATGATTATCTCCGACATTAGACTTATGGAGAAACGTGGGGGTAAGAGCGGGGAGTGGAAGAGATCGAAGGCTGAACGCTGAGAGCTTTATTATTCCTCATTTATACCTTCTCACCTCAAACCTGTAGAGTTCGATATCCTCTTCCAGATATATCCCGGCCTTCATTGAAGCGATGCTGACCTGCTCATCAACCGTATCCACCCCTTCCAGGTCGGGGAGGAGGAGGCCTTTGCGGTTTCCGCTTTTTACTATTATCCCGTATTTTTTCGGATCCAGATCTTTTTTGCTTTTGACTTTCTCCGGCTCTGTAAGGACATCGACGGAATATTCGAGTGCTTCGAGCTCTGATTTACTGACTGCGGGGAACCTCGGGTCCTGTGTTGCGGCGCTTATCGCATTCTGGATAATCTCAATCGCAACATTCTCGGTAGTGGACTGAAAGGTCCCGATACAGCCTCTTAGCTCGCCTTTCTTTTTGATCGATACGAATACCCCTGCCTTTGCGGACATTTCAGGGGCGGGGTCATCAGGCGGGCCTATGATTTTCCTGGTTCGAGTATATTGTTCGACGGTGTCTTTTGCAAGCTTAACCAGAGGATGCATAATTAAAATCGGGCGGAATCACCCCGCCCTACTCTATTTCTTCCTTGTAAGCAGGTAATCGGCAATTGTAAGGAGCGAGCTTTTTTCCATGGAGTCTCCGAAGATATCGAGCTCTGCCTTGGCTTCATCGATAATGGCGCCGGCCCTTTCGTATGATTTTTCAATGGAGCGGTGTTTATTGAACATGTCCTGTACATCGGCAAGGTCTGTCTCCGTTATGCTCTCTGCCTTGATGATTTCTTTTATCCTTGCGGTTTCCCTGTCGTCGGCGTCTCTCAGCAAATTAATAAGGGGCAACGTAATCTTGCCCTCTTCCAGGTCCTTGCCGAGGTTTTTTCCGAAGACCTTTTCCTCGGCCCTGTAATCAAGTATATCATCCGACATCTGAAAGGCATAGCCGAACTTAAGACCGAAAGTAGCGAGGGCGTCTTCCTGCTTCTGCGTGGCATTTCCAAGGACCGCTCCCCCTTTGCAGGCCGCGGACATGAGAATGGCTGTTTTGCCCTGGATGATTTTCATATAATCGTCTTCAGTCATATCAGGGCTGCCCTGCTTGCTGAGTTGCACCAGCTCCCCTTCGCTCATCTTTGCCGTTGCAGTGCAGAGGGCATCCATAATCTTCTGCCTCTCAAGCAGGTTTGCCAGCCTCAGCGCATTCGCGTAAAGGAAATCCCCCACAAGGACCACCACCTGATTGCCCCATATGGAATGGGCGGACGGCTTGCCCCGTCTGAGATTGGCGCCGTCGACCACATCATCATGGATCAATGAAGCGGCATGGATAAACTCCACGCTGCTCGCAAGGGTGCTGACCTCATCCCCCCTGGTCCCTAAGAGACGGGAGCTGAGTATGGCGAGAAAGGGACGAATGCGTTTCCCCCCCGCTGAGGAGATGTGTTTGCCGACCACAGAGACTGCCGGGGCCACCGTTGCAAGTATTCCGGACATCCGGTCTTCAGCAGCTTGTAAGTCTTCTTTGTAATATTCCCAAATCTTATCGATAGTCATTTGTTTCATATTAACGTTGCTCATGCCTTCATCATTATCGAATCCAGGTCCACCCCCGGTTCGTTCAGCTTGTGTAAATCTTCAGGCCTGAACACGCCTTTTTCAGTAATTATACCTGTAATGTATTTTGCGGGTGTTACATCAAAGGCTATATTTCTCACCTTGACGCCTTCAGGCGCTATGTTGCATCCGAATATATGCGTGACTTCCTCAGACCCACGCTCTTCTATCGGGATAAGGTCGCCTGTAGGAATTGAAAAATCAATGCTGCTCAGGGGCGCGGCAACATAGAACGGGACGCCGTTTTCCTTGCATAACACTGCTAACGAATACGTACCGATCTTGTTTGCAACATCCCCGTTTAAGACTGTCCTGTCAGTGCCGACAATGGCGAGATTGATTTCTCCTTTGCGCAAAATAGCGCCCGCGGTATTGTCCGTGATAAGAGTTACGGGGATATTGTCCTGCATCAGTTCCCATGAGGTCAGCCTGCAACCCTGGAGCACGGGCCTCGTCTCGTCTGCATATACCTGGATTTTTTTTCCCTGCTCAAACGCCACCCTTATCGGTCCCGTAGCAGTTCCATATCCTCCTGTCGCAAGCGAGCCCGCATTACAATGAGTAATAATCGTGTCCCCGTCTTTTATGAATTGCGCGCCCCATTTGCCGATTGTCTTATTGATCTCGATGTCCTGCTCCAGCACCCTGTTTGCTTCTTCAGTCAGGAAAGTTTTCAGTGAATCGACGGGTTCCGCTTTTCTTTCCGCCAGCAGTTTCCTTGTCCTGTCAACCGCCCACTGGATATTTACAGCTGTAGGCCTCGTTTCCAGCAGGGTCTGAAATATGGGTTCCAGACCTTTCATGAAATCAGCGAAATTCCCCGCCTTGATCTCCCGTGCCCCTATGGCGATGCCCATGGAAGCCGCTATCCCGATTGCCGGGGCGCCACGTATCCAGAGTTTTTTTATGCCCTCTGCGACCACATGATAATCTTTGCAATCGACATATACAACTTCCCTCGGTAATTTGGTCTGATCAAGCATCCTGACCACTCCGTCTACAAGTTCTATAGTTTTGACCATCTCATTCTCCTCATATATGAATATTTAATTGGGGAAGCACAGTCATAACCAACAGGGCCGCTGTAAGCACAATTAAGACGACCACCGTACCCCACGATATGTAATTATACCCTTTCGGGTTTTTATATTTCCCCATGATCCTTTCATTATTGACGAGCAATATGGCAAATACAAGGACAAAGGGAAGTAACATGCCGTTCAATAAAGACGACAGGACCATTAAAAGCACCAACGGGGCCTTCGGTATCAAGACCAGAAAGGCCGATATGCCTATAAGTGCGGTATAAATCCACATGAACTGCGGGGCATCATTAAAAGTCTTGTTTACGCCTGCCTCCCATCCCATGGCTTCACAGATGTAATATGCCGTTGCAAGAGGAACAACGATGGCCCCTAGTATGGAGGCATTCGCGAGACAGACGGCAAAAAGTGTGGATGCATACTGCCCTGCTAAAGGCGAGAGAGACACGGCCGCCTCCTTGGCCTCGTTTATCCTTATCCCGTGGGGAAACAAGGTCGTGCCGCAGGTCACTATTATAAAAAAGGAGATAACATCCGTCATAATGCAGCCGATGATAACATCGAGTTTTGAGACCTTGTAGTTCTCTTTTTTTATCCCTTTTTCCGCGATGGAGGACTGCAGGTAAAACTGCATCCATGGAGTTATGGTCGTCCCGATTATCGCTATGGTAAGCATGATAAATTCGGATTCAAGTTTTACCTTGGGAACGAGAGTGCCTTGTAAAACCTCTCCCCAGTCAGGCTTCGACATAAAACCTGAAATCACATAGCCGATATAAAGCATGGAGGCTATCAGCAGGGCGATTTCAACAACCCTGTAGCTGCCCCTCGTGACCAGCAGCCATATCATAAAGGCCCCGAACGGCACCATCACGTATTTGCTCAGGCCGAATATCTCCATGCTCGCGGCCCAGCCCGCAAAATTGGCAATCGTTGTGCCGAAGTTTGCAACCAGCAAAACTATCATCATGAAGAAAGTCGTCTTTACCCCGTAGTTTTCCCTGATAAGATCGGAGAGCCCCTTGCCGGTCACAACACCCATTCGCGCCACCATTTCCTGTATTACAATCAGGGCCACAGTCGTTGGGATCAACGTCCATAAAAGCATATAGCCATATCGCGCGCCCGCCACCGAGTACGTGGTTATCCCCCCGGCGTCATTGTCGATGGAAGCGGTTATTATTCCCGGCCCTATTATGGAAAGGAAAACAAGGAGTCTTCTCCAGCGGCTCACACGCTCCTCCTCTTTTTCCTGGATGATTGAGGGAGGAGGATATCTATAACGTCATCGATTGTCACTACACCCAGCATGTCCCCCTTTTCATCAACGACGGGAATGGCAAGCAGGTTATATTTGGATATGGTCTCAGCGACAACGCGCTGGTTCGTGTCAGGGGAAACGGTCTTCAGCTTCGTTTCCATAATTTCAGACAGCGGCATGTTGGGAGAGTGAAGTATCATGTCCTTCAAGGTGGTTATCCCGATGAGCTTCTCATTTTCAACGACATAAATGTAATACACAGATTCAACCTCGTAGGCGTCCACTCTGAATCTTTCAATTGCATCGTGGATCGTCAGCTCAGGCGGGTAGGCGATAAACTCATTGGTCATGAGTCCGCCGGCCTCATCTTCTTCATGCGCAAGCAGCTCCTGGATGTCCTGGGCGTCTTCATCTTCAATTGAATCCAGCAGCTCCTTTGCCTTGTCTTTTTCAAGATCGGCGATAACGTCAGCAGCCTCATCAGGCTCCATTCTCTCAACAACTTCAGAGGCATAGTCCTTATCGATGTCCTCGATAATCGTTTTTTGTAAATCAGGGGACAACTCCGGAAGCGCTTCAGCCGCAATATTAGGGTCCAACCCCTTAAAGAACTCTATCCCCTGCTCCTGGGACACATTGCTGATAATGTCCGCGATATCAGCCGGATGGAGCTCGGAAATCATCTGGCGGGGAATAGTCAGAGACAGTTTTGAAAGCCTCGGCTCCAGCGGCTGTATAAAGCTCCAGCTTATTATGTTCCGGGGCAGCGTCTTCCCTATCAATTCATAAAATTTTTCGCTCTTCCTCTCAAGCCCGAGACGTCTCAGGATGCCCCTTATCCCGACGTCGATCCCGCCGACACAGGCGTCGTCTTTCACGCCTTCCAATTGCACGTCATTTACCCGCACGACCTTTGCGCCGTCGGCGTCTACTATCTGTTTGTCGAATATGTCCCTGACAATCAGCAGTATGTCATCCGAAGGCTCATACGGTTCGACCTTTGGTGAATAAACTTTGGAAGATATTATGCGCCGGTTGAAGATGCCGACGTTTTCCCACTCAAGGCAGTAGCGTTTCTTTCTTTCCTCTAAAATTAGCGCCGACACCCTGGGCAGGGGATCGCCCTTGATGACGACGAGGTCTTTTACTTTACCTAATTCATCCCCCTTCGGGTCCAGGACAGGCATATTTAGCAATTCACCAACAAAGAGCTCACCGAAAAGGGGCATGAAGACCTCCGCCTGGTTATATATATAACATTTAATTTTACATCTTAACCTTGAAGTATACCTAAGGGACTAAATTTTCAGCAACCTTGGCCGCCTCTTTTTTCTCCTGTATTTTTTTAATGATCATGTTCGTTACAATGCCGTTAAATATGCCCGTTAGTAATCCCGCCCCGAGAATTACGGGGCTGACGATTAATATGGCCTCAATCCGGCGGACAAACAGGAGATAAGCCAGGAACAACTGCGTGATATTGTGAGTCAATGCGCCGAATATGCTCACGCTCACCGGGCTGAGGAGCCTTCCGAAAATTGCCTTGAGCCCCCACATCACCAAGGTGCTCGCAATCCCTCCGCCAAGGCTCATGGCAAAGGCAGGCCCGAGAAAGGTACCCGCCAGGAGACTTCTGATAACTACCCTTGTGAGCGTAACTATCATCCCAGCCCTCAATCCGTATAAGTACAGGGTGGTGAGGGTAATGATGTTGGCCAGGCCCAGACGGAGCCACGGCACGGGGGTAGGGATCAGGGCCTCAATGCTGTGCAGCCCGACGGCGTAGGCTGAGAGAAGGGCTATGTGAACGGTCTCGGAACTGACTTTATCGCCTAGTCCCCCTGCTTTCCCACCCTTGATAAGGGGGGGTAACGGGGGGGTATTCTTTAATTCTTCCATTTGGCCTTAAGGCTTTGGTAGAGACGCAACATCTTGCGTCTCTACTTTTTTATAATTCTTCTTTAATACTTCTATATTCCCTTTCAACTTCTTCGTAATCAAAACCTTTTTATCAGCCGTGACCAATATCCCGTCAAGCCCCTTTGACTCCAGAAGCTTCATCCCCTTTTCAGCCCCGAGAATCAATATGGCCGTATCAATCCCGTCAGCCATATATCCTTCAGGGGCAATGACAGAGACGCTTATCAAGCCGGAGTCAGACGGATAGCCTGTTGAGGGGTCGATTATATGGTGATAGCGTTTACCGTCCTTGATGAAAAAGCGCTGATAGTCGCCGGCAGTTGATATGGCACTGTCCTTCAGATGAATGCTCGCAAAGATGTCTTCCCAGGGTTTTTCAGCGTTCGGATTCTCCGGCCTCGGGTCCTGAATACCGACCTTCCATGCATTCCCGGACGTGCTCAAACCGTAACCCCTTATATCACCTGCAAGCGCAACAAGCGCGGCCTTCACGCCTTTTGCCTTTATCGCCGCAACTGCCTTGTCGGCTGCATAACCTTTTGCTATCCCTCCGAGGTCAAGCTCCATGCCTTTGTCTTCAAGGTAGATACAGGAAGATCCGCTCTCTGTTTTTATTTTGTTATAGCCAACAAGCTTAAGCGCGTCTTTAATCGCATCGGAGGAAGGCATTGACGGATCAGCCGGACGTCCTGAAAACTTCCATAGTTTTAGAACAGGGGCGATAGTCGGGTCAAAGGCCCCATTTGTGATCTTTGAAATACCGATGGTCTTTTGCATCAACTCCATTGTCTCCCGGCTGACATGCACAGGTTTTGTTCCTGCATCCCTGCTTATGGCGCTGACCTCACTGTCCGCCTCGAAATTATTCAGAAGCTTATCAAGCTTCCTGATCTCAGCATACCCGGCGTCAATCGCTTCTCTGGCCTTTTCCTTTGACGGACAGACTACCGTTATGGTGCAGTAAGTATCCATCAGTACACGGCTCTCTTTATACATGTTGTCCTGCTTTGCGCAGCCGGACAACAACA
>JACRQA010000188.1 GCA_016222915.1 Nitrospirota bacterium
ACCGGGATCTTTACTGATACTGGCATTTACATTCCTCCTTTAAGAATTTAGGGAATAAGAAGCAAAATGCATTCTCTTTACTTATCACTTTAACTTCTCACGTATCTTATTTGCTGTTAATCTTTTCCAGCGCTTCTTCAAATGATTTCAGGTTTGGATTGATGTGATACGGTTCGCCTGTGTGTCCCACAACTGCTTCCTTTGTCTTAAGACCGTTACCTGTTATGCACAGCACAGTCAGAGCTTCCTTATCGATATGACCGCTTTCGATAAGCTTCATAGCGGAAGCAAGTGTCACCCCGCCTGCTGTCTCGCCAAAAATCCCTTCTGTCCTTGCAAGAAGTTTTATAGCTTCTATTATTTCCTTGTCCGAGACATCCGCACCAAACCCGCCGCTTTCTTTTACAACCTGCGTAGCATAATACCCGTCTGCCGGGTTGCCGATAGCGAGTGATTTTGCGATTGTATTTGGCTTCACAGGTTTTATTACATCAACGCCCGCTTTTATCGCCGCAACTATCGGAGAACAACCGGTAGCCTGAGCTGCAAATACTTTTGTATTTACATCGTTGATCAAGCCGACCTCTTTCATCTCTTTAAAACTCTTCCATATCTTTGTCAGCAATGATCCACTTGCGCAGGGCACAACGACCGCATCAGGGGACCGCCAGCCGAGCTGCTCAACAATCTCATATCCATGTGTCTTTGAACCTTCCGCGTAAAACGGCCTGATGTTAATATTCACAAAGGCCCACTTGTATTTATTGGCTACCTCGCTGCAAAGCCTGTTGACGTCATCATAATTGCCGTCAACAGCTATGAGATTCGGCCCGTACACAAGAGACGCGATTATTTTACTTTTTTCAAGAGTAGCAGGGATGAAAATAAATCTCTTGAACCCCCCTGCGGCGCCATGGGCCGAGACGGAATGCGCGAGGTTTCCTGTAGAGGCGCATGCGACCGTGTTGAATCCAAACTCCCTGGCCTTGGTCAGTGCGACCGCAACGACCCTGTCCTTGAAGGAAAGCGTAGGATGTGTAACAGTATCATCTTTAATATAAAGTCTTTTCATGCCCAGATGTGCCCCGAGCTTGTCAGCCCTGACAAGAGGGGTAAACCCGGAATTCAGTCCGCTTGTCGGTTCACCGTCTATCGGCAGCAGCTCCTTGTAACGCCACAAATTCTGAGGTCTCGACAATATCTTCTCACGGGTCAGAACTCCCTTTATCCCGTCGTAATCGTAAGCAACTTCCAGCGGGCCAAAACAGAACTCGCAGACATATATGGGGTCAACGCTGTATTCCCTTCCACATTCCCTGCATTTAAGTCCTTTTACAAAACCCATTTACTTATGCCTCCATGAAAAGGGCGGGGTCGCCCCTGTTTTTATATCGAACAATACTCTTCCGAAAGATCAGACAGCTCTTTAATACTGGGCTCCTTGCCGCACATCGGGCAGTCCTCGTTTTTCGGAATTTTCACCTTTCTGAAATTCACTCCGAGGGCGTCATATATCAATAACTGTCCTTTTAATGGTTTCCCTTTGCCTATGATCAGCTTCAGGACCTCTGTTGCCTGAAGCGCGCCGATAACACCCGGTAAAACACCGAGCACCCCTGCTTCCTGACAAGAGGGGACCAGCCCTGCCGGAGGCGGCTCCTCAAAAAGGCAGCGGTAACACGGCCCTTCTCCCGGAATGATGGTCGTGACCTGACCTTCGAATCTCAGTATGGCGCCGCTCACAAGGGGTTTCTTTAACATTACACAGGCATCATTAATAAGATACCGTGTAGGGAAATTGTCCGTGCCGTCGACGATAATATCATAATTCTTAAACAGGTCAAGTATATTTTTATTGTTTAATCTTTCCTTTATTGCAACCACATTAACATCAGGATTCAACGCCTCAAATGTCTGTTTTGCCGAATCCGCCTTATGCATATCAAGGGTCTTAACACTATGGGCGATCTGCCTCTGCAGGTTGCTCAGCTCAACCCTGTCATTATCTACAAGCCCAATAGTCCCTACCCCGGCTGCAGCGAGGTAATATCCGACTGGACAACCAAGTCCTCCGGCGCCTACTATCAAGACTTTTGATTGTGAAATCTTCTTCTGCCCTTTACCACCCACTTCGGGCAGTATTATATGCCTGCTGTATCTCCTTAACTGCTCTTCTGTAAATTCCATCAGTCTTCTACCTCTTTTCTGACCTGAACAATCCATTCCGTCAGATTGATTTTTTCAACTTTAAGTACAGAATGTCCGTAATTAAGCATCGCCTTTGGAATACTGTCGGCAGCCTCGGGATAATCAAGCAGGATCTCAATGATCTGTCCGACCTCGATGCTTTCAACTCCGAGTTTTGATTTAACTAATGTATAGGGGCATACCTGGCCTCTTATGTCCAGCTTTTTATTTATTTTTAGGTCTTCCATTTATACTTCCTCTCCTTCTACTCTTAAATACATGGTCCGGTCTGATACCATAGAAAGCCTGTCGATTTCTTTCAATGCCTGCATCATGTCCTTTTCTCTTGCTTCGTGGGTCATCATTACCACAGGCACTGCCTTCTCTTTCTTTCTACCCTTCTGTATCATCGATTTAATACTTATATTATGACTGCCCAGAATACCGGATATTCTGGACATGACTCCGGGCTTATCGATAGCTGAAAATCTGAGATAGTAGCTTGTCTTTATGTCTTCCATCTTCTTGATTTTAACATCGGGATTCCCGTCAACATTTATTCCTTTAATTCTCACACAGGCACCGGTTATCATATTGCGGGCTATATCGACTATATCACTTACGACCGCGCTTCCTGTCGGCATCTCACCTGCGCCCCGTCCATAATATAGAGCATCACCGGTCGCGTCTCCTTCAACAAATATCGCATTAAAAACACCGCTCACGCCTGAAATCAGATCATCTTCAGGCAGCATCGTCGGGTGGACCCTAAGCTCGATGTCCTTACCGGTCCGTTTCGCTATTGCCAGCAATTTTATCTTATATCCGAATTCAGACGCAAACTGAATGTCCAGCGGAGTTATCCTCGTGATACCTTCAGTGTAAACTTTTTTAAATGAAAATGGTATTCCATACGCAAGTGACGCAAGGATCGTGAGCTTATGCGCCGAGTCAATCCCCTCGATATCAAAGGTCGGGTCCGCTTCAGCATATCCCAGGGCCTGGGCCTCCTTTAATACAGTATCGAAGTCTACTCCTTCTTCCGTCATCTTGGTCAGGATATAATTGGCGGTCCCGTTGATTATCCCATATATATTATTGATGTTGTTCCCGATGAGAGATTCCCTGACTATCTTGATTATAGGGATACTGCCCGCAACAGAGGCCTCGAAGCCGATATCCACCTTATTTTTTTCAGCCTCGGTAAATATCTGCCTTCCCTCTTCTGCAAGAAGTGCCTTGTTGGCAGTTACTACATGCTTTCCATTTTTCAGCGCCTCAATAATGATTTCCTTTGCCGGATGGATTCCCCCTATGAGTTCAACGATGATATCGATATCCGGGTCGTTCAATACTTCTTTGGCGTTGCCGGTAAGCATATTCGCGGGGAGTTTAATGCCCCGGTCCCTTTTTATGTCAAGGTCCGCAATCTTCTTAAGCACAATCGGGAACCCTGACTTCATTTCCAGCTCATTACGCTTCTTCAGGAGGATTTTCGCTGTTCCGGCCCCGACAGTGCCGAATCCGATAATACCTACTTTGATTGCTTTTTTTGTCAATTTGTCCTCTTCGATTTAAATATTATTTACGACCGTACCGGTTACCTGAACAGTTATTATGCTTCAACATGTTTGATTTATTCAAGAGTTGTGGGAAAGAAACCGGGGATCGTTTCAACCCTTCGCATCCGTGTGGATCGTTAGATCGATAGTAACGGCCCGTGGGGCTGCTTAATCTTTGTAATGAATTGATTATGCGTCATACATACTTCCTGCATCCATTGAGCTTCGGGTCAACGGTGATGATGATACTGCCCTAAACCCAAGCTCAATACCTTTCAGCCGGTACTCCTCGAATACTTCAGGCCTGATATACTCCACAACCGGTATGTTGAATTTTCGGGGTCTCAGATATTGGCCTATTGTCAGGAAATCACAACCGGCATCTCTTAGCTCATTCATGACTGCTAATACCTCTGGTTTTTCTTCACCAAGACCGAGCATTATGCCGGATTTTGTTTTTATACCCGGGGACAATTGCCTGGCATTTCTGATTACAGTAATCGACGTCATGTAATCTGCCATAGGTCTTACAGTAGAATACAGCCGAGGCACAGTTTCCACATTATGGTTAAATACATCGGGGCCAGCCTGAAGGACAGTCTTCAGTGCCTCCGGCTCTCCTTTAAAGTCCGGCGTCAAAACCTCTATGTTTACGTTACTTATTTTATTTCTGACAGCCTTGATAGTCTGGGCGAACTACCCTGCCCCGCCATCCGGCAAATCATCTCTGGTGACCGACGTTATAACTACAAATTTCAGACCGAGCTCCTTTGCAGCATCTGCCACTCTTTCAGGTTCATCAGGGTCAAGAGGCAATGGCCTTGAAGATTCAACTGCACAGAAAGAGCAATTTCTCGTGCATCTGTCTCCGAGTATCATGAATGTCGCAGTGTGCCGGGAAAAACATTTCCCCTGGTTAGGGCACATGGCCTCCTCACACACCGTCGAGACCCCATGACGCCGGAGGACCTTCTTTGTCTCATGTGTCCCTGTCAACGGGACCTTTATCCATTCAGGATGCCGCATAGTAAAGAAGATAACTAATTTAGAATATTTATCGCAATCTGAGAAAATGTTTTGGAAAGGATGCGAGCAGGTCTCTCAGCATACGGAAC
>JACRQA010000069.1 GCA_016222915.1 Nitrospirota bacterium
CTAAACCGCATGTTCGAGGGATGTTAATGTATCGAGCGGATGAACACGGCATATTATTCCACACAGGTAAAATCAAAGACCTCCATCAGCAGTTGACCGCAAATCCGAATGTGGAGATGAGCTTTAACAATGGTAAATTCGAGGACCTTGTCCAGGTCAGGGTAAGTGGCAGGGTCGAGCTTGTAGAAGACCTGGAGCTGAAAAAGGAGATAGTGCAGAAGCGTGAGTTCATGAAGCCCTGGGTGGAAAAAGCCGGATATGGGCCTCTGGCGGTTTACCGAATGAAGGGCGGATCAGCCATAGTCTGGACAATGGGGACCAATTTTGCGCCAAAGGTGTTTGTGGAGTTATAGCTATAAATGAGTAAACAGGCAAGCCAAGGTAGTATAGGATGCAGCAGCATAAGATGCAAGAGCCGGTTGAGCGCTTTAAGCAAGCAGTAACCGGATTTATTTTACAACGGGTGATGCATGTTGATCGAAGGGATTCAGCCGTATTGCAAGAGAGAAAAGATAAGGATAATTCGTCTTCAGATATTTCATATAACCCAGCCACTGGATAATGAGCATCCCGTACACCCTGTTTATATCGCCGGAGAGATGCTGTAAATCCGAATCGGGCAATGTATCGATGTCCGTCCTGTTTGCCAACTCCTCCGTAAGGTGAAAGACCGCCATAAGGAGGTCCGTAAAGGATTCGTGCTCTAAAAGCACGGGGTTTTCAAGCAGCCGTAGCAGGAAGTTTCTCTTTTCGGCAAGATAATTTTTTAAGCGGCCAAATGGAATTTCACACAACCGTCATAATCCTGTAACATCGCGCTGCTATGATTAAATAAAAACGTGAAAAGGAGAAAAAGATGAACACACTTACGATGAACATAAATGAAGTCACTCAGACATCATGTCCATACGGCGACATCGTTGGGGATGTCTGCCGTGCCTCAATATCATCAATGAAGCCGGGACTGATAGAGGGCCTCAAATACTGCGCCAGTGAGGATTATGACGGATGCCCCATATTCTTGGCTAAAATCATGAGGAAGGGGTAATTGAAATGCGCTTGAAATTAATAATACTTCAGGAAGATCAAACAGGGGAGGTCTAAAAATGATAATCGATGCAAGAGAGCTTTCATTTGATGATGCATTTAAGGAATTGAAAGATGTTGTGTCCTACGGTTATGCAAGCTTTGACGAGGTATTGATTTTCGTTGACACTTATGACGGCGAGAAAATAAACCTCATAACAGGTTTTGCGGAAATGCTGCTGGAATGTAAAACCAGGGTCGTGGAAGCAAATGGATATTATATTGTAAGAGTAAAACAGGAATCTGCTGAAGGCGTCCTGAGAGGGTAGCGAAGTTAGGAGGTGATATAATTTTTTTAACGAAACCTTAATCCGCTTGTAACATTATTGTAACAATCAAAGTATATTCTATAGTAACTAAAAAAGGAGATAACATGAAAAAGACCATTGGAATGACTCTCGCAGCAATATTCGCAGCGGCGGTTACACTGCTGCCTGCGCCGGGCACTTCGCTTAGCGCTGCAGGTCGTGACTACATCAGCATAGTCGGATCTTCAACCGTATACCCCTTTTCAACTGTAGTGGCCGAACAGTTCGGGAAGACCACCAAGTATAAAACACCCAAGATCGAATCGACGGGCTCCGGCGGCGGATTGAAGCTCTTCTGCGGAGGAGTCGGTGTTGTACATCCGGACATTACCAATTCATCCCGCCGGATTAAACCGTCGGAAGTTGAACTATGCACAAAAAACGGCGTAAAGGAGATAACGGAAATCAAGATAGGCTATGACGGCATCGTCATTGCCAATTCAAAAAAAGCGCAGAGGATCAAGGTAAGCCGCAAGGATGTCTTTCTTGCATTAGCCAAGGACATCCCCTCCGGAGTCGGCGAATCACTTATCCCTAACCCTCATAAAACATGGAAAGACGTTAACCCGTCCCTGCCGAACATCAAGATTGAAGTCCTCGGCCCTCCGCCGACATCTGGCACAAGGGACGCCTTTGCCGAGCTTGCCATGGAAGGAGGTTGCACGACCTTCGGATGGATAAAGGACCTGGAAAAAAAGGACGGGAAGAAATACAAGGCGATCTGTCACGGAATCCGTGAAGACGGGGCCTATATCGAAGCAGGTGAAAACGATGTGCTGATAGTCAGAAAGCTTGAGGCCAATCCCAATGCCTTAGGCGTATTCGGCTTCTCATTCCTCGACCAGAACGCCGACAGGGTACAGGGCAGTATCGTAGACGATGTTGAACCGACATTTGAAAACATTGCAGACGGTAAATACCCGGTTTCAAGGCCGCTGTACTTTTATGTAAAAAAGGCACACGTCGGCATGATCCCCGGGATCAAAGAATACATCGGTGAATTCACCAGCGATAAGGCCTGCGGTGAAAACGGTTATCTTATCGACAAGGGACTTATTCCCATGCCGGCACAGGAAAGAGAGAAATTCAGAAAAGACGGCAAGGACTTGAAGGACCTGTCCTTGTAAATTTACAGAGGCTTTCTGTAAGTTTGTCATAAAAAGACCAAGTTGTCCCGGCAGAGGCGCAGAGTATTACAGACTTTGCGCCTCTGCTACGCCTTTCTTTAAATTGTTTTTATTAGTCCATAAATTATAAATTATGTATCGCCAATGAATAATTTATCACTCCTATTAGTTGTCATTGTCCTCTCGGTCGCCGGTTATTATCTTGGGCGTAAACGTTCAGTTGATGTCGTAAGGGGTGAGATCAGGCATCTCCATTCCCTGCCCGGTTATTATGGCCTCTTTGTGGCCCTGTGGTGCGGTCTTCCCGCTCTTGTGGTCCTTGCCGTCTGGATTGCCTCACAAACATCGGTCATAACTTCGCTGGTTGTGTCCGGTCTTCCCCCGGATTTTCGGTCACTGCCTGGCGAACAGTTGTCTCTTGTTATCAACGATATAAGAAATATTGCCGATGGGACCATCGTCAGCGGCACACGCGATCAGGCCCTTTATGCTGCGGCGAAGCATTATAACCGCCTCAAGGTCACCGGATTTTTGGCTATCCTGGCAGTGATATTGTCCATATGCATAGCAGGGTTGGGGCTTAGTAAAAGACATATTGCCCCCTCAATGCGGGCGCGTGTCAAGGTTGAGCGGACCATTACCGTTTTGATGGTGCTCTGCTCTACAGTCGCCATATTCACAACAGTCGGTATCGTGCTCTCTGTATTATTTGAGTCCATACGATTTTTCAATCAAATACCTATCACCGATTTTCTGTTCGGTCTGGAATGGAGTCCCCAGATGGCAATACGCGCGGACCAGGTGGGGGCGGCAGGCTCCTTCGGGATAGCGCCTCTTTTGACAGGCACCTTGATGATATCCGGGATTGCCATGCTTGTGGCCGTACCCATAGGACTTATGTCCGCAATCTATATGTCGGAGTATGCTACCGATAGGGTAAGGACTGTTGCGAAGCCGGTCCTGGAAATCCTTGCCGGTATCCCTACCGTTGTATATGGTTTTTTTGCCGCTCTGACCGTAGCGCCTTTCTTGCGGGACATCGGGGCCGGGATGGGCCTGGACGTATCATCTGAAAGCGCGCTGGCAGCCGGCCTTGTCATGGGAATTATGATCATCCCCTTTATTTCCTCCCTTTCCGATGACGTGATCAATGCCGTGCCCCAAAGCCTTCGTGACGGGTCCATGGGCATAGGAGCAACCAAATCGGAGACGGTGGTGAAAGTTGTCCTCCCCGCGGCCCTGCCCGGCATCGTAGGGAGTATCCTGCTGGGGGTATCGCGTGCTATCGGAGAGACAATGATCGTTGTAATGGCTGCCGGTCTAACAGCCAACCTGACAGCCAATCCACTTAATGCGGTGACGACCTTTACCGTCCAGATCGTGACCCTCCTGATCGGCGATCAGGAATTCGACAGCCCGAAAACACTGGCAGCCTTTGCCCTAGGACTGGTCCTTTTCATCATGACGCTATGTCTGAACATTATCGCTTTATATGTAGTAAGGAGATACAGGGAACAGTATGAATAGAGCGGAGTTAAACAGCCACGAGGACAGGCTTCAATTGATCAAATCGAAACTGAAATGGCGTTATGCCAAAGAAAATATATTCAGGGTTTCAGGGATCATTGCCATTCTTTTAGCAGTGTCTATGCTGGCCATACTTTTTATATCAATCATCGGGAGCGGATATACAGCTTTTCAACAGACATTTATCCGGCTGGACATCAAATTTGATCAGGACGTGATCGACCCTGACAATAAAAAGGAGCCGGAAGCCCTCTCACAGGCTGATTACAGCGCGCTGGTCAAGACGGCCCTGAGTAAAATGTTCCCCGACGTATCAGACAGGCGGGAAAGGCGTGATCTCTACTCCATCGTCAGCTCCGGCGCTGCCTTTGAGTTACGGGACATGATCATGGGAAATCCCGCGCTTATCGGGACAACACAACAGGTATGGTTTCCCGCTGACGATGATGTCGATATGTACATCAAGGGACACATTCAAGTCGAAGCTGAGGGATCAGGCCGCATTAAAGAAAGCACGGTGCAGTGGATCAATGCCCTGACCGAAAGCAAATCGCTTAAGAAGAGATTCAATACCACGCTCTTTACAGGCGGCGACTCCCGCGAACCCGAGATTGCAGGGATATGGGGCGCGGTAGTGGGGTCGTTTTATACAATGATCGTGACCCTGGCTTTGTCATTCCCCCTTGGAGTAGCAACTGCCGTTTATCTTGAGGAGTTCGCGCCAAAAAATATCTGGACGGACATTGTCGAAGTAAACATCAATAACCTCGCAGCCGTGCCCTCCATAGTGTTCGGCCTGCTGGGGCTTGCGGTGTTCCTGAATTTTTTCGGGCTGCCCCGCTCTGCGCCCATTGTCGGCGGGCTTGTTCTCACGCTTATGACGCTTCCAACTATTATAATTGCCTCACGCGCCTCGCTCCTCGCTGTCCCGCCTTCAATAAGAGAGGGCGCCCTGGGAGTCGGGGCCTCCAGGATGCAGTCGGTTTTGCACCATGTGCTGCCACTTGCGCTTCCGGGGATGCTGACAGGCACGATTATCGGCATGGCCCGCGCCCTGGGTGAAACAGCGCCTCTGCTGATGATCGGCATGGTGGCCTTTATTGTCGACATCCCCACGGGCGTGTTTGACAAGGCGACGGTGCTTCCTGTACAAATATATCTCTGGGCCGACAGCCCGGAAAGGGCCTTTGTAGAGCGCACATCAGCGACAATAATGGTGCTGCTTGCATTCCTTTTGATTATGAACGCCCTGGCGGTCATTCTTCGGAAGAAGTTCGAACGGAGGTGGTAGGATAAGTATGGTCATGTCACATGACGATGTTTTTGAAACAGTCGGCAGGCCCCTGCTCAGCGACGGGAGAATAAAGATCTCCTGCCGGAATGTGAACGTATATTACGGTAATAAACATGCTATCAAGGACGTCAGTGTTGACATAGCGGAAAAAGAGGTCACGGCATTTATCGGTCCCTCCGGCTGCGGAAAATCCACATTCCTCCGCTGCATCAACCGCATGAATGATACAATCAAAGACTGCAGGTTTGAAGGCAACATCACAATCGACGGGGAGAATATTTATGACAAGAACATGGACCCGGTGCTGCTCCGGGCGCGCATAGGGATGGTCTTTCAAAAACCTAATCCATTTCCCAAGTCGATATACAAGAACGTCGCATACGGTCCCAGCATTCACGGGCTGGCCCGGAACAAGTCCGAGCTAGATGAAATAGTCATCACGAGTCTTGAGAGGGCCGGTCTATTTAATGAGGTGAAAGACCAGCTCGATCATCCCGGCACGAGCCTGTCTGGCGGGCAGCAGCAGAGGCTTTGCATTGCGCGGGCCATATCTGTGCACCCGGAGATTATCCTGATGGACGAGCCCTGCTCGGCGCTTGATCCGATTGCTACGGCGAAGATAGAGGAATTAATCGATGAGCTGCGTCAGAACTATACAATCATAATAGTGACCCATTCAATGCAGCAGGCTGCGCGCGTGTCCCAGAGGACCGCGTTTTTCCATCTCGGCAGCCTTGTTGAAGTGGATGACACGAACACGATATTTGTTAATCCGGAGCACAAGCTTACGCAGGATTATATTACAGGGCGTTATGGATAATGACTTTTTAACCGGGAGGTTTGGATAATGACCGTCAGGATACAGGAGCTGGAACATCTTAAAGAAATGCTGTTGAAAATGGCAGCGCTTGTGGAGACCTCCATCAGACATTCAGTTGAATCACTGGTAGAGAGGGAATCCGAACTGGCCCAGCAGGTAATAGCGGACGATCATAAGATAAACACTTACGACGTCCTCATAGACGAAGAATGCGTCAGGCTGCTCGCACTCAAGCAGCCGATGGGCAAGGACCTGAGATTCATTACAACCGCAATAAAGATCACCACCGACCTTGAACGGATTGGCGACAATTCAGTCAATATCGCGGAACGGGCCATAGAGTTGAACAAAGAGCCTTTATTAAAACCTTATATAGATATCCCCAGGATGTCCAGAATTGTGCAGGGCATGGTGCGAAACTCCATAGATGCCTTTGTGAATGAAGACGTCAGACTCGCAAGGGAGGTCATAATCCGGGATGATGAGGTGGACGACCTCAATGAAATGGTATGGAAGGAGCTCATGTTTATTATGACCCAGGACCCCTCGACTGTATCGCGGGCGGTCAAGATCACGTATATTTCCAAATATCTGGAGCGGATCGGGGACCATTCCACAAACATAGCCGAGACCGTTGTCTATATGGTTGAAGGAAAGATCATCCGCCACATGCTCCCTGACCAGATCTGATAATGTCCGGTTCTTGTATAATGGTTAAAAGGAGACTGCAATGAGAAATCCCAGGTTTTTCCCGGTATTACTTCTTGTATTTATTTTCACCGCCTGCGCTCCCGGGTCTCATCTTGTGCGTGGGAAGGAATACCTCGAAAGAAACAAATTTGACCGCGCGATAAAGGAGCTGGAGCAGGCGGCCAATGAAAAGGGGGACCTGTATTATTATATTGACACCTATTCAAGCCTCGGAGACGCTTATTCCAAAAACAACCAGGCAAGCCAGGCAATGTCGGTATACAGAAACGCCATCCAGATGATAGACCTGCGTCTGCGGGAGATATCATCTCAGCGTATGGACATCAGGCGGGAGCTCAATTCAAGATCAAAGACAAAAGCCCCGGGCAGACAGGACGAGGACATGCGCCTGGCCGATGAAGAGTGGAAATTAAAAGAAAGGGAAAAGGGGATCAAAAATAAATTAGAAGGTCTGGCGGAAAAATAGCAGGGGCACGGCGCGCCATGCCCCTGCATCTCTGTGCCGTATTACTATTCCTTAAACAACTCCCCGCTCTGTCCGTTTTCAGCGTCTTTTTCAGCAACGCGGGCTATGCTCATGACCTTGTCGTCTTCAGCAAGGTCTATAAGTTTTACTCCCTGTGTGGCCCTGCCTATTGTTCTGATATTTGAGGCCTTGAGGCGTATCAGCTTGCCGCTGCTCGCAATAATTATTATCTCGTCATCGTCAGTTACGCGAAGCACTCCGACTACCCGCCCGTTCTTGGGTGTGACTTTTATGGTAAATACGCCTTTCCCTCCCCGGCTCTGGATCCTGTATTCTTCCGCCTTTGTCCTCTTGCCGAAACCATTCTCGGTTATTGTCAGCAGGGTGGTGTCTTTATCTAACACGCCGACTGAGACGACCTCGTCCGCTCCCTTGAGCCTTATTCCCCTCACACCGCGCGCTACCCTGCCGATCTCTCGTGCGTCTTTTTCATTAAACCGTATGGCAAGACCTTCACGGGTGCTGAGAATAATGTCCTGCGTCCCGTCTGTAAGCCTGACGCCTATGAGCTCATCATCCGGGTCGATCTTGATCGCCACTATCCCCTTAGACCTAGGATTACTATAGGCTTTAAGTGAAGTCTTTTTTATTACTCCTTTTTTTGTCGCCATTATCAGAAACCGGTCCTCGGTGAACTCCTTTATCGGGAATACGGCGGCAATGCGCTCGTCGCTTAAAAGCTGAACAAGGTTGACTATGGCCTTGCCCCTGGCCGCCCTGCCGGTCTCCGGGATCTGGTATACCTTGAGCCAGTGGAGGCGTCCGAGGTTGGTAAAGAAAAGCACATGATCATGTGTTGAGGCGATAAAGAGGTCTTCAACAAAATCCTCTTCCCTTGTCTCCATGCCCATAAGGCCCTTTCCGCCCCTGAGCTGGCTCCTGTAAAGGTCAAGAGAATTCCTCTTTATATATTGCTGATGGGAAATGGTCACGACCATCTCCTCTTCCTGGATCAGGTCTTCAAGTGTTATCTCTTCTGCCTCATCCGCTATCTCCGTGCGCCTCTTATCGGAATATTTTTTCTTTATTTCAACAAGCTCGTCTTTGATGATATTGTTCACGAGCGCGGGACTTGCGAGGATGGATTTAAGCCGCTCGATTTCCTTGATTGTGTTTGTATAATCTTCAACGATCTTCTCCCTTTCAAGTCCGGTGAGTCTCTGGAGCCTCATATCAAGGATCGCCTGGGCCTGGATCTTTGTAAGCTGGAAATTGCTCATCAGGCCGTTAAGGGCCTCTTCAGGGGTCGGTGATTTACGGATCAATTTAATAACATTGTCCAGGTTATCAAGCGCGATTTTCAGGCCTTCAAGGATATGGGCCTTTTCCTCGGCCTTCCTGAGTTCGAATTTAGTTTTTCTGACTGTAACATCACGCCTGTGCTGGAGGAAGAGGGACAGCATTTTGGCAAGGTTCAGCACCTTGGGCTGGCCGTTAACAATTGCGAGCATGATAATGCCGAAGGTCGACTCCATCGCTGTGTGCTTGTAAAGCTGGTTCAATATGACCTGCGGGATCTCGTTGCGTTTAAGCTCAAGTACAATCCTTATTCCCTCCCTGTTTGATTCATCCCTGAGATCGGAAAGTCCTTCAATTTTTTTATGGCGGACCAGCTCTGCTATCTTTTCAATCAGCCTGGCCTTGTTGACCTGATAGGGAATTTCAGTGACTATAATACGCCGCCCTTTTGCATGTTCCTCAATATCAACTTTGGCCCGGCTCCTTACAATCCCCCGTCCTGTGTGATAGGCATCGACGATCCCCTTTTTCCCGTGAATAATACTGCCTGTCGGAAAATCAGGCCCCTTGATCTTTTTCATCAGGTCCTTGATTGTGACATCCGGATTTTCCAGCATCATCAATAGCCCATCAATTACCTCTCCGAGATTGTGGGGAGGGATATTGGTCGCCATGCCGACAGCTATGCCTGAAGAGCCGTTAATCAGTAAATTGGGGACCTTCGCCGGAAGAACTACCGGCTCTTCAGTGGTCTCGTCAAAATTAGGCGTGAAATCTACTGTCTCTTTATCGATATCAATGAGCATTTCCTCAGCGATCTTTGTCATGCGCGCTTCAGTATACCTGTACGCCGCTGCCGGGTCCCCGTCTATGGAGCCGAAGTTGCCCTGGCCGTCGACAAGCATATAGCGCATGTTAAAATCCTGCGCGAGCCTGACAAGGGCATCATACACGGCGGAGTCGCCGTGGGGGTGATACTTTTTCAGCACTTCGCCGACAACACCGGCGCACTTGGAGTACTTTTTCCCAGGCGTTAATCCTTCCCTGAGCATAGCGTAAAGTATCCTGCGCTGAACAGGCTTAAGCCCGTCTTTCACGTCCGGCAGCGCCCTTCCTACGATTACGCTCATCGCATAATCCATATAGGAAGTCTTCATCTCTTCTTCAATATTTATCGCCAATCGTGCCATCTGTTCTCCTTGTAATGAAATAAGCGGCAAGCCATCAGCTTTCAATGGCCGGCTAAGAGGATTACATAAGCTGATCGCTTACAACTAAACGCTTCTTTAACAGATAAGAATTTAAATTTAGTGACCAAAATTATAACATTTTCGCGCCGGAAATAACATTCGTTTCCACTGGTGAATCATGAATTCCATCAACGACTTAATGTATACTTAATAAGTGTATTTTCAAACTTGATTCAGCAACCCCTAGAAGGATAACTTCAGCAGTCGAAAGATCATGTATTCCGGGAGAATGGTAGTTGGCGACATCTGAAACAATAAAGCATTTTGACTCTGTTGCAAAGGACAGAGATAAATGGAGAAAGAGGGGCTCTTATTATCATAAAGAGCTCGAGCGGTACCTCCGCTTTTTGATACCTGCTGATTCATCCGTCCTGGAAATAGGCTGCGGCACCGGGGAGACCCTTGCCGCTTTAAATCCTTCAAGAGGACTTGGAATTGATATAAGCTCCCGAATGATCGAAATAGCGAAGGATAAAAATCCTCAATTGCGGTTTGAAGTCGGAGATATTGAAGCACTTCAGCTGCAGGAAAAATTTGATTATGTTCTTATTGACGGCACGATCGGCAACGTAGATGACATTCAGATGGCCATTAAGGAGCTGCATAAGGTATGCAAACCTGAAACGCGGCTGATCATAGTATATTACAATTATCTCTGGGAGCCGGCGCTTAAGCTTGCAGAAACAATCGGCCTGAGGATGAAGCATCTGCTGCAGCATTGGCTTCCTCTTGAGGATATATCCAATTTACTTTATGTAACTGATTTCGAAGTCGTGAAAAAAGGTTATCGCTGCCTGATGCCCGTGTATATACCTTTTATATCCGCCTTCTGTAATAAAATCCTTGCCAATCTGCCCTTGTTCTGGAAAATGTCCCTGTGCGAAGTGATAATTGCCCGGCCCATAGGAATGAGGAAGCCGTCCGAAGAGGTGACCTGCTCCGTCATAATCCCTTGCAGGAATGAGAAAGGAAACATTGAGCAGGCAGTACTGAGGACCCCTGATATGGGCAAGCATACTGAACTCATTTTTGTAGAAGGTCATTCCGGAGACGGAACACTGGATGAATGCGAAAGGGTAAAGGCCAAATATCCGGGGAAGGACATAACGGTCCTGGTCCAGGACGGCAAAGGCAAAGGCGATGCTGTCAGGAAAGGATTCGATAGGGCGAAAAACGATGTCTTGATGATCCTGGACGCGGACCTGACTGTTCCGCCCGAGGACCTTCCGAAATTTTTCAAGGCCATTTCATCAGGGAAAGGCGAGTTTATCAACGGATCAAGGCTTGTCTATCAGATGGAAAAAGAAGCTATGCGTTTCCTGAACCTTTTGGGGAATAAATTTTTCAGCAAGGCATTTACATATCTTCTTGAACAGAGAATCAAGGACACACTCTGCGGGACAAAGGTGCTGTGGAATGAGGACTACAAAAGAATCAAGGCCGGGAGGGGATATTTCGGGGAGTTTGATCCATTCGGAGATTTTGACCTGCTGTTCGGCGCGGCCAAGCTTAATCTCAGGATGGTGGAAATTCCGATACGATATCGTGAACGGACATACGGGACAACCCAGATCAGCCGGTTCAGGCATGGCATACTGCTTTTGAGAATGACTTTTTTCGCATTGAGGAAGATAAAATTAATTTAGCCGCTTCCCGATGCCGTCAATAAAATGTTTTTCCCGCTGATATCATGTAGCTGACATAAAAATCCGGGAAGAAAAAAAAGACAATATTTTTTATACTAAATAAATGACAGTCTGAGGAAAAGATATGTCATTAATTGTACTTAAAGAGTAAAGGAGAACATGAATGAGTAAATTAGCCATTATGTCGGAATTCTGGGATTTCTTAAGGGTCCGGAAGAAATGGTGGTTGACGCCTATCGTCTTGTTCCTGGCTTTATTGGGCGCCTTGATTGTTTTTACTGAAGGCTCAGCCGTGGCCCCTTTTATTTATACATTGTTTTAATCTGCCCCCATTGCCCGTCAACAATTAATTATGATAAAACAAACTCCCCGTTTAGCGGGGAGTTGAAGTTCGCGTATAGCCCCCTCTATAAGTGGTCCTCATGCCCTGCGTCCCCCGGAAGGTCCAAACAATTAACTTTGGATTTAAACTATGCCTTTACTAAAAAGGAAAATAGTACGGGTCAAAGTCTGTACTCTCAGCCATTCCGGATCTCTGTACGTTTGACCCCCCTTACTTTAATGCTGACAATAGTATTTGCAACGTCTTTGAGTTGCTCTTGTGTGATTCTGATATTATTCATGGCCGCCCTGGCAATAGGATCATCGCTGTAGCATTCAAGCGAAAAAGTTCTTTCATCTATTATCTCAACATCCTGAAATCCCGCGTCCCTGATAGCCGACAGATATTCGTCTTTCTTTATCGCGCCCGACAAGCAGCTTATATAAGCATCAATAGAGTCCTTTAAAAATTCCGGGATGTCCTTCGTCAGTACTATGTCCGATATCATTATCCTCCCCCCCGGTTTCAATACCCTGAACGCCTCGCGGAACACCCGGGGCTTGTCCGGTGAAAGATTGATGACGCAATTTGAAATAATGATGTCCCCAGTGTTGTCAGCCGCCGGCAGGTTCTCGATCTCTCCCAACCTGAACTCCACATTTGAATAATTACCCATGCGGGCGTTCTCTCTTGCCCTTTCAAGCATCTCCGGAGTCATATCTATGCCGATGACCCTCCCGGACTTTCCAACTTTCCCGGCTGCAAGGAAACAGTCAAGCCCTCCGCCTGAGCCGAGATCAATAACAGTCTCCCCTTCTTTTAATGACGCTAGTGCTACGGGATTACCGCAACCAAGGCCCATATTGGCTGCATCAGGGACCGCCCCGAGTTCTTCATCCGAGTACCCGACGAATTTGCTTATGTCCTTTGCCTTGCCCGTGCTTCCGCAGCATGTATCAGCAGGGGCACAACAGGAGCTGCCCTGTTTGGCGACCTTTGCATAACCTTCTCTTACAATTTTTGTCGTCTCCTCTTTTTTCATGACCGTGTTTCTCCTTTGATAATTATTGTCTCATATAATGTCTTTATTGCCGAGGCCATTTTCATGAAATGTTTCAGCTAAAGATCAAAACAGAAAGCCCGATCGGATGTTCCCTATCATCGATAAGATGACAGGGAACATGGCCCTGATCAGCAATATTATGCGCCGGTCTTCTTCTGTTCTTTTCCGCAGCAGCAGCTTTCGAGAATTGATTTGCATTTCTCTTTTATGTCTTCTCCGGAAACTTCAATCTGGTAGCCGTCTTCTTTCTCGGTCACCTTGATATTGCAGCATTCCTTTTTCATCCTGCTTCACCTCCTTTCATAATTGCAAGATTCTACAACATTAGAACAATGAGAATAAAAAAAATCATTTCAGAAAATCTTTGATAGAATCAACCACTTCTTCATTTATTTTACAGCGATATATCTGTCCGTCCCGTTCGCAGGCAATGAGCCCTGCGCTCTGCAGCTCTTTAAAATGATGTGATATAGTAGAGCGCGAAAGATTCATGCAGTCGCATATTTTTGTAAAGGCCTTATCGAGACTTCCCTTGACGCAACAGGCTGATTCTTCTTTAAACCGGAATTCAGATCCCACCTTCGTCCCCTCAGGCGTACAGCAGTTTTTGTAAATCATCATAAATATCTTGAGCCGCTGTTCATTTGATAGTGCTTTAAAGATTTTGGCGTAATCCTTTAGTTTCATGGTTATAGAATATTCGAAGCAATGTCATTTGTCAATCCCCAGGTAGTCTCGATGGGCGACACGGTACGATGCAGGGTCATGTAATAATGTTGAGATGTGAACAATGAAGCTGAGAACTATGGGCACAATCTTTCCCACGCTGGAGATATCTGAAATTACAGGAAGACTTCAAGCAGCTCTTTTCAGGACTGTTTCAGTAATTGGTCAACAGTAAACTCACTTGCATCTATTAGATACAAACATGTTTTTGACTACATTTGGAAGGGGGAATAAGACCAGGTCCTGCCTGCAAATCTCAGGTTTGAAGGATTCATAATCGATTATCCCCAGTCTCTTCTCCAGTAGTTGCGCCGCCAAAGACAGGGCATAGCACACTATCCAGAAACCGACAGCCATTGTTATATAAGCAGCATAAATCCTGTTAGGCTGGCGCTGGCTGATGATGACCCCGGTCCTTGTGAGCTCTACAATCCCGATGATGTAGACGGTAGATGTGCTCTTGAACAGGGAATTGAAGAAACTTACAAAAGAAGGGAGCATTTTTCTGAAGGCCTGGGGAAGGATCACATATTTAAGGGCCTGAAAACGGGACATGCCGGTAGACAGCGCCGCCTCCATCTGTCCCAGTGGTATCGACAGGAAACCGGCCCTTACTATCTCGGCCTGATAAGCGGAAGCGTAAACCGAAAGAGAGACAACCGCAGATCCGAAAAGCGTCATTTTTGCTCCGAAGACCGGCAGGAAGAAATAGAACCAGAAGATGATCATAAGCAGGGGTGTTGAGCGCACAACATCTATACAAATACCGGCCGGGTAGCGCACATATCTTCTGCATGATGTTCTAAGCAGGCCTAGAATCACACCGAAAATGAACCCTATCCCTATGGACACTATAGCCAGGACAATGTTCAGGCATAATCCAGTCAAAGGACCGTTCGGATATGCTCCTGATAAATAAAATTTCCAGTTTGCAAGTTGTTCAAATAGAAATTCCATCTATATCCTCATTTTATTGGCGCTTGTTATATCGATCTTCAGCCAGATCTCAAGTCTTATCAATAAAAAGGCCATCAGAAGCGAGAGCCCTACATAAAAGACAGTTGCTAAAAAGGTGACCTCAAGTCCTCTGAAGGTAATCGACTCAACCTGCTGCGTCGCCCATGTGAGTTCAGGAGCGGCTATGGCCATGCATAGTGAGCTGTTCTTGAAATTATGTATCATCCTGGTCCCAAGCGGAGGCATGATCATTCTGAATGCTTGGGGGAGTATGATGTACCTTATCTGCTGGAACCTGTTCAGGCCTGTCGATACCGCGGCCTCTATCTGTCCTCTCGGGATGGCCAAAAGACCGGTCCTTACAATATCGGACACATATGCGGAGTTGTCGATCGTAAGTCCGAGAATGCCGGCAACCACGGAATAATAGGAATACCGGTTCAGAGCGTCACACATGGCCTCAGGAAGTAATTGAGGGAACATAAAATAAAAAAACAAAAGCCAGAACAATCCGGGAATGTTTCTTACAATTTCAACATATATCTTCCCGGGGATATTAAGGAACTTGAACCTCGATGTCCTCATAATCGCTATCACAGTGCCGAGTATCAGGGAAGCTATTGCTGTTACAACAGCAATGATGAGTGTCAGCTTTACTCCGGTAAGAAGCCATCCGAGAAAAGTGCATTTGTCTTGTTAAACAGATTATAAATATTACCCTGTAGTTTGTATGAAAAGCAAATTACATAAATAAAGGCACGGACATTTGTCCGTGCCTCTTGAACTCCTAACTCTTAACTCTTTTTTAATCAGGCCAGGTATAAAGCATGTCACCGAAGGTCTCTTTCGGCAGACGGGGTCTTGCGTTTATTGATAGAGGGGCTTTCCCCTTGGGACCGAACCAGTTATCGTAAATCTTTTCATAAGTGCCGTCCTTCATCATGTCCTGAAAAACGAAGCTTATTTTGTCTCTCCAGTCGCTCTCGTTTTCAGGAACGCCGATGCCGTAAAGCCCGGGGCTCCAGATGGCGCCGCCAACTGCCTCATATTCATTAGCAAGGCCGCCCGTAGCTGCAATGGAGGCCATTATCTGTGCGTCCTGTGAATATGCGTCGATCTTTCCCTGTTTCAGCGCCAGAAAACCTTCTGCGCTGTTCTGGAAGGAAAGCATCTCAGGTTTTTTATCAGTGAATTTTGCGATCTCCTGTGGAGCTGCTATGAATGCGTTTGAACCCTGGTCGACTCCTATCTTCTTTCCGCCGAGGTCCTTTATGGATTTAAATTTGCCTTTCTTTGCATAGAATATCTTGCCTGTCCAGAAATACGCTGGTTCAGCATAATCCATCTGCTCCTCGCGGCTCCTTGTAGCGCTTATATTTGCAAGGGAGATGTCTATTGATCTGTTTGCAAGAAAAGCTATCCTGGTTTTATTGTCAACGAGAACCCTTTCAAGTTTCACTCCGAGTCTCTTTGCTATCTCTGTGCCGAGATCAACGTCAAAACCGACCCACTCACCTTTTTCATCAATGTAATTCATCGGAGGGGTCGAGTTCCCGTGACCGATGCGGACTGTCCCTCTCTTTGTTACTTCTTCAAGCAATGTCCCGGCAGTTGCAAATGTGACAAACGACATCACCAGCAATGCTGCCATCAGGAATACGATGCGGCTTTTTTTCATTCTGTGTTCTCCTTTCAATTGGGGTTGTTGAAATTAGGCTTGCACCAAGCCTTCTGCAAAATACAGTTAATGGTAATTACGATAAACCTGATTGATTCATAAATTCAATGGTTGAAGTGAGATAGTCCGGCAAGTCAAATTGCCGGAGCCAGAAGGGAATACCGCAACAATTATGCCAGAACAAGAATTGTTTATAATCAAGCAGAAGAGTCGGAGAGCATGCAGATCGTTGTTCATAATCTGCACAACATGTTTATTTTTTGGGCAGAATATTGTCCGGTTTGTTGTCAATTTTCTCACGAAGGGTGTTTCTTGAAATACCCAGAAACTTTGCGGTCAGGACCTGGTTGTTATTATTTAATTCCATAGCGTGTTTGACTAAGAGGCTTTCAAATGCTGAAACCGCTTCTCTATATATATTGGCCCCGCCTTTTTTAAGTAACCCATCCACAGCATCGGAAAGCAACTTTTCAATGTCCCTCGATTTAATGTCCGCGGCGCCTTTTTCCGGAGGCCACTCGCAGTCTTCAGGGGAGAGAAAATCCTTCTGGCACAGCAGCATCCCCCTCTGGACTATACTTTGAAGCTCTCTGACATTGCCGGGCCAATGGTACTTTTTAAACTCTTTCAGCAATTCATGGGAAGCTCCTTTAACATTTTTTTCAAAATCCCTGCTGAACTTTTTAATAAAATATTGCACCAGAACGTCAACGTCGTCCGGTCTTTCTCTGAGGGGCGGGATATTAATGCTGACTACATTCAAACGCCAGTAAAGATCGTCCCTGAATTTCTTTTCATCCCGAAGCTCCTCCAGATTTTTATTGGTGGCGGCAATTATTCTCACGTCCGTCCTGATGGTCTCTTTCCCCCCCAGTCTCTGGAAGCATCCGTCCTGAAGCACCCTCAGCCATTTTGCCTGGATAGAAAGAGGCATGTCCCCTATCTCATCGAGAAACATTGTCCCTGTGCTGCACTGCTCGAACTTACCTATCTTCTTGTTATCGGCCCCTGTGAAGGCCCCCTTTTCATGACCGAACAGTTCGCTCTCAAGGAGATTTTCAGGGATGGCCGCGCAGTTGACAGGGAGAAATGGTTTATTGACGCGCTTGCTGTGATGATAAATGGCCCTTGCAATCAACTCCTTGCCTGTGCCTGTTTCCCCTCTGAGCAGGACAGTCACATCACTCCCTGCGACTTGTCCGATTTTCTTGAAAATCTCCAGCATGGCCGGGCTCCTGCCTATGATCCGGTCCCCTTTTTCATCCCCCTCATCGTCAAAGGTCACAGGCGTGGATATCCTTTTATCCATCAAGGCCTTTTCAATGAGAGATGTGAGCTGGGCATTGTCAAAAGGCTTTGTCAGGTAATCGTATGCGCCGAATTTCATCGCGGTAATTGCCCTGTCGGATGTGCTGTGGGCCGTCATCATTATTACTATGAGCTCAGGATAGAGGGACTTCAATCTCTGGAGCGTTTCAATCCCGTCCATCTTCGGCATGCTCACGTCCATGACTACAAGGGAAGGCGTGTCTTTTCCGGCCTGCTCTATGGCCTCAATCCCGTTGTTTGCCGTGATGACATCGTAGCCGAGCCTGCCGAGGATTTTTTTAAATGAATGGCATACGCCTTTTTCATCATCGACTATAAGAATCTTATCCATTATCAGCCCCTCTGGGTAACCTTACGGTAAAGACCGTGCCTTTGCCTTCATCGCTGTTGAAAAACAATCTCCCTCCGTGAGACTTCACGATATTATACGCTATTGAAAGCCCCAGTCCAGTCCCCCCCGTTTTAGTAGTGAAGAACGGATCAAAAATCTTTGATCGTATGTCGGAAGGGATGCCGCTGCCTTTGTCCCAGATCATGATCTCCGCGAAATTCTCATCTGACTTGCCGGATATCCTGATCTCTCCACCTCCCGGCATTGCATGGACTGCGTTTATTATAAGGTTCAGAAACACCTGCTCAAGAAGCGCCCGGTCCGCATTAACAGTCGGTAACGCGTCTAACATGTCTTTGTGAATGACGATGCCGGAATTTTCAATATCGAAAGTGGCAAGAGACAATACCCGGTCTATAAGCGCGTT
>JACRQA010000189.1 GCA_016222915.1 Nitrospirota bacterium
CGAAGATGAGTTAGTCAAATCCGCTTATTCACATGAGCCTTTTCTAAATATAGAATGCTAAAAATGCCATGACTCTCATGGGTCGAATAATCCCGCCATGGTCAGGACGCCCATGACCGAGTTATGTTATGAGTGTCACAAAGATGAAGCGGAAAAATATTTTAAAATCTATATCCATAAACCGGTAAGTGACAGGCAATGCTCCGCCTGCCATGCCTCGCACGCCTCAGCGTATGATAAATTATTAAAGGACTCACAGGCCAATTTATGTATGAAGTGCCACGACAGCATGTATCTTGAGGTGGAGGAGGAAGGGACTCATCCGCTGTTTAAGGACAAAAAATGCGGCACCTGCCATGATCCTCACGCCAGCGACTATATTGCTTCCACGATCATGCCGTCGAATAAACTGTGCTTCACTTGTCATGAAGCTGTAATGGCGGGAATAACTGAAAGCTCCGTTAAACATCTTCCTGTAGAGGAGGGGAAATGCACTGAATGCCACAGCCCTCACGGCACAAAGCTCAAATATCAGTTGTTAAACCGTCCTAACGAACTATGTCTCTCATGTCATGAAAGAATAATTACAACAACAGCGAGAAAGGGTCATATATCGATGGAAAACGGCGACTGCCTCAGTTGTCATAGCTCTCATTATTCCGATATAAAGTATCTATTGAAGGGAGCGGACCCATCAATATGTGTTCAATGCCACACTGCGGATACGGAGAGACTTCTCAAGGTTCATAGAGAATCGTTGAGCAAGATAAGCCGTTGCACAAGTTGTCATGAGCCGCACGTAACGGAACAGCCCGGCCTGCTGAGAGAGATAAAGCATGAACCGTTTACCAGGGGAGATTGTGAGGCCTGCCATGTATAACAATACTATAAGAATTGATAAATACAAAATGAAAAATGAAGTAAACCGCGAGACCATTAACGAGACCATTAATTTGATAAGATGCAAAATGCGATACGGCGTTTTCTTTTTTATCGTCGGTCTTATTCTCACCTTGAGCGGTATGGCCGATGCGCAAGTCAAACTGAAAGCGAAGGTCCCCGACCTTTGTTTTGAATGTCATAAGGAGTTGAAAAAGGCCCAGTCGGATAAGTATGTCCATTTTTTGTTTAAAGACGGCAAATGTGTTACATGTCATGACCCATCTGCCTTGGATGCCATGACAGCATAAGGAATCTTGTCGAAAATGCAATAGTTCATGGCGCGCTCAGGGAGCATAGCTGCACAGAATGCCACTCCCCGCACAGTGGGGTAAATAAGTTTCTGCTGGTAAAAGAAGAAAAGGGCCTCTGTCTGAACTGCCATGAAGATTTAAACAAGAAGTTTCAGAATACATATATTTGCCGTCCTTTCAAGGAAGGGGAGTGTTCAGCCTGTCACAATTCACACGCATCACCTGTCGACAGTCTGCTGATTTCCCAGCCGAATAAGTTGTGTAAAAAATGTCACGAGCCCAGATGCAAGGCCGGCCAGGTATCAATTGCCTCGGCGGTCGCAGACACCGGCTGCACCGCATGTCATTCAGGCCACAGCTCATTTGATAAAGGGCTTCTCGGTCCCTTTGGCCACAAGGTTTTTCTGGAAAAGAAATGCGAAGAATGCCATAACCCAATCAAGTCTCCGAAGGATATTACCACTAAGATAAAGGGAGCTGATTTATGTTTCAACTGCCATAAAAGAAACATGTCTAAATATGAATATGTAGACAACGATATTCATGTCAAAGATGCAAAAAATCCGTGCACAGTATGTCATGATGAGCATGCCTCCAGCCAGAAAAATCTCACTAAGAAGGAATCGCATGTTTGTGCAAAATGTCATGAAAGTACTGAAAGAAGGACATCGGCAATGGAGAGCGCGTTAAAATCAGTAGGATGTGAGCCGATTAAGGACAGAAAATGTTTTGAGTGTCATATCCCTTCACATTCTTCCCGACCGCTCAATTACAGGGCGGATGAGATTCCGCTTTGCGCCAGATGCCATGCGGCCCAGCATAAGATTACGCATCCTGTCGGAATAGATATAAAAGACCCCCGCAACGGTCGTCCCTTGACCTGTAACTCATGTCATAGCATGCATTCTGCAAATGCCGACTTTATGCTTACTCATGATAGAAAAAGGGCGCTTTGTATCCAGTGTCATAAGATGTAAGACAAGGGCAGAATATGCTGATCGCCAGTCAAATGCGTGACGAATTCCGGCTAAATACCAGGCATAATTATTGCTTTATATGCTAACTAGCATATAAAATATTGATGGAGTGTAGAGTTGATTAGATTAAAATATTACATATTCCTTCCAATAATTATCACTGTAGTTGCTGTCTTTTCGGTCGAAATTCCAGCAGTAATTACGGGAACTTGCAGCAACTGCCATACTATGCATAACAGTCAAAATGGGGAAGCTGTGGTTTCCTACGTTTATGGCTCTGAAACAACCGATGCAAAAAATTATCTGCTTGTGGGAACATGTTTAGGCTGCCATGCCCAGGACGGCTTCAGTATGGTTGCAAAGGTAAATGGCGTCGACACTCCTCAGGTTTATCACAAAGATGCAACAGGGGACCTGGCAGGCGGTAACTTTGCCTACATACTCGGTACAAAGGGCTCTGGCGCATCTGATGCAAAGGGTCATAACGTTATCGATTTTGGAAATACCGAAGATACGCTTTCTTCTCCTCCGGGGCATCACGATCCGGACGGGATAGGTATAAACATTACCTGTGCCGGCATAGCCGGATGTCATGGGGTTCGTAAATCCGGTGGCGGTATCTATGGGAACCATCATCGTAATGTAGACGGAAGGCTTACAACCGCCGATCAAGCTTATAACAGTTACCGATTTTTGACCGGAGTGAAAGGACTTGAGGACGCTGACTGGGAAAAAACAAAAAGTGTGTCGGACCACAATGAGTATTTTGGGGCGATTACGCCAATGACTTACAGTGGGAACTGTAATATCTGCCATAATCCCCAGGGGATAAAACCTGCTAATAATACCATGAGCGGATTCTGCGGCACTTGTCATAGATATTTTCATGTTACAGATGAAATTGGTGGTACATCCTCTCCATTTACAAGGCATCCGACGGATGTTGTTTTACCGGGCAGCGGCGAATATTCAGGATATAACGGAGGAGGTAATCCTTATAGTTTAGTCGCCCGTGTTGCCCGGACGGCAGTCCCTGCTGTTCCGGGGGATACTGCTTATCCCGGCACGGATGTTGTTATGTGCTTGTCATGTCATGCTGCACATGCAACAGACAACGCCGATATGATGAGATGGAACTATAAGAGTACAACCCTTTCAACCGCAATTTCGGGATGTAATATATGTCATACAGCAAAGAATTAATAAAGGGTAGAATCAAGGAATGAGAAGACGGCATAATGAAGAGGACATAATGGGACCGACAGTATCCATACCTTTTAATTACTTAAGGATGTTTTTATATGCAATATTGAGTTCACTTGCCCTATCCGGAATATTTCATATCGAACCGGCAGGCGCCGGCACATACCTGAATTCGGCCCATGGCAATTCTTCATACGGAGTTAAAAGAAGTGCCACAGGTTTTCCACCTGATTATACAAAGGGTCTTTGCGGCCACTGCCATGAGCAGCACTTCAGCATCGATGGATCTGAACCGGAGCCAATGGATGGCGCCCCGTCAAATTATGAGTTGTTTTATAGCAACTATGTGAATCAGACTGATAACATTTGCTTTCAGTGCCATAAAGACATCAGTTCGTATCAGACCGGCGGCAGTCTTACAAACCGGAGTTACAGCTTCAGGGCAGGGGGATGGACTGCTGATTCGCTAAATGACCTCCTGGAAGCTTTTTCATTCACCTCCCCAGGCACATCACATAATCTCGATGATATAGCTACATTAATTACTGCGAAAAGCTGGAATTATACATCGGACTCAAATCCCTGCGATGCATGTCATAATCCTCATGCAGCCCAGGGGGATCCGGTCGGCTCTCCCAACAGCGCTAAAAGTTCCGGCGCAAGGGGCTGGCCTGTTTCCCGTCCAAGCTTGCACAGCAAAGATAATAATGCATGGGGTCTCTGGGGAGATAGCTCCGGGGAAAAAATGAGTGATTATGCCGGCGTACTTCTATATCAGGCCCCGTACCGGTATAATTCCACAACTACTTATGAACCAGACGGCTCCACAACGCAGAACGGATCAAACCTTACTGACTATGTTACTTTCTGCGCAGACTGCCATAATACTACAAACACTATCTATAGCACTACTCTTGGAAGGAACTTGCGCACCATTGACTGGAATGCTGCTAAGCACGGCAAGGGCGCCGCTGTCCTGGATAGCGCTTCCGATATCTTTTCACCTTATCAGGACGCCCAATTAGGTAATTATGTCATGGCATGTACCGATTGTCACGAGCCGCACGGTTCTTCAAATGTGTTTTTTATCAGGGGAGAGGTGAACAGCAGTGTTCCGGTCACCGTCATCACGGAGGCGGGAACAAACAATGGGCCCACCGGCAGGTGTAACAGTGAGTGGACTTACCTTTGCGGTAAATGCCATAAAGGGCTTGAGAGTTCGGATGGACATGTCCATCCTTCTTTTATCCCCCCGGATACCGAAGGCTGTTCAGACGCGTCCTGCCACAGTGGTGATGATGGATGTATTTACACGTCATGCGGGACGTGTCACTATCATGAATCCGATACGGTTTTCGGAACGCCTTATGGCGAAAAGTTATTCTAATGAAGTCAATGGAGGAAATTGATCATAATGGTTAAAAATTCACTAACAATATTAGGAAGTTGCTTGTGCCTGATATTTAGTCTACAGACCAACATATTATATGCAGCCTCACAAGGGAATCCGGCAACCATGCAGGCCCATATTGAAAAGGCCAAACTTAAGAACCCTGTGGGATACCAGGAGATGGTAGATAGGGCTGGGGGGAATATTACAAGCTGCGTAAGTTGCCATCTAGATATGAATAAAAAGAAAAACTCACCCGGTCAAACAACTCCCAAATAGGTATATGATAATTGCCTGATCTGAAGCCTGTTAATGATGTTGTATGCAGCAGGTATAAAAGTATTTTTTCGGTGAGAAAAAAATAAGTCCTAGAACTTGTCCTTGTGGCAGGCTACACAAATCTGAAGATTCACCCCGGACAGCCGCAGCCTGTATTTCTCACTAGCGCCCTTTGAACTCGGGCGGTCCCTTGGAATTACGCCCCTTTCATGGGGGTTATGACATGTGGGGCATGTAATCTTGCCTTCATAATTAAGTGGTAGGATGATCCCGAATTTTTTTTCCGTTTCCCTGATGTTTTCTACAATTGTAGGATTCGGAGTGACCAGGTGATTGGCGTTTATAGGATGAAACTGACTTTGTTTGTAATGGCATCTGAAACACAACACTTCAAGGTTGCCGATTAGTTTGACCTCTTTAAAAGTTGCATGCTTTTCGTCGGGTTTTTCCACGTGGCAGTATAAACATTTGTCTATGATGATAGCTCCCGCTTCGGTGATCTGGTTATGTGGGTCAAGCATTGTGTATTTCTTTTCATCATGGCATCTGAAACAAAGAGTTGTACGGCTCACATACGGCGCTCCCCTCAGGAACCTTTGGTTAATGGCCTTATATCGGGGGCTTTTCTGGCACTGCAAGTACATATCATGACATGTAGCACAGGTGACCTTCCCGTCTATTAGGGGAAAGTCACCGGGAATTTTTCCTTTTTTTTCCTGGGAAGGCACTATATCTACGGGATGTATATATGTGCCGGGAGTATATCCGTGGCACTTGCACAACTGCGTATAATCGCCGCCGAATTTAAGGAATTTATCGCCGCCTTCTTTGGGTATCTTTTCGTGGCACTCACTGCAGTATTTGCCTGAATAATGTAAGTCAGTCTTATCTGTGACCTCTTCCGTGCCGTTTACAACTGCTGGTGCGGATGTCATCAATACTTGGAGAATGACAAAGCATATTGTCTTAATTACCAATTTATTCATCTTATCGATAATTATTTTCTAGTGAATATAAAAGGACATCTGTATTATTAACTTAATATTTCTATAAAAGGTCATTTAGTTTAGCATAAAAGTTATATCCCAACAAGTACATAAAAATTCAATTACGTAATTTAGTTTTTATTGAA
>JACRQA010000195.1 GCA_016222915.1 Nitrospirota bacterium
ATATCGACTGGTACAACTGCCTCGCGGTGGTCCGGACCGAGAGGGTGCATAAAACAATTCATAAGTTTCTGGATGAGACCATCAATGAAAGGTTTGAGCACATCAAGTCGGTCCTCCAGGAAAACATAAAGGACGCTGAGGCAGCCCTGCTTATCATGCGTGAGGAGGACCGTAAATTTCTCTTGCTGCCGGATGATATAGAAATTTTCTTTGTCACTCCCCCTGCTTATGATGACCTCCTCCAATTCATACGCGACAGCAAAAGCGAGAAAGAATTCTGGAGAAGCGACTAAGAAGGCATTTAAGTGCACGGCTTTCTCTTGCATAACGTATGTTGTCTCTGGTACATTTACCGCACCTAATCAAATTTATGCGAGGTATTGAAATGTCTGAATTTCCGAATGTAACGGTTGTGAAAAAAGCGAATGTCTATTTCAACGGAAATGTAACGAGCAGGACCGTCCTTTTCAGCGATGGCTCGAAGAAGACGCTTGGTGTCATGCTGCCCGGGGAATATGAATTCAACACCACGGACAAGGAGATAATGGAAATCCTTTCAGGCGACCTCGATGTCCTCTTGCCGGGAGAGAACGGCTGGAAGAAGATAAGCGGCGGGGAGTCTTTTGAGGTACCGGCCAACGCGAAGTTCTCACTCAAAATCAGGACGCTCACCGATTACTGCTGCTCGTTTGTCCGCTAAGCGTACCCTGAATATTTTTATCCCCTGGTCAAATGCCTGTACTTGATTCGGTGAGGTTGGTCCGCTGCTGCCCCGAGGCGTTTCTTCCTGTCCTCTTCATATTCGGAATAGTTACCGTCGAACCAGACAACCTGGCTGTCTCCTTCAAACGCGAGTATGTGTGTAGCTATGCGGTCGAGGAACCAGCGGTCGTGGCTGATGACCACGGCACAACCAGCAAAATTTTCCAACGCCTCTTCCAAAGCGCGCATTGTGTTTACATCCAGGTCATTGGTCGGTTCATCGAGCAGAAGCACATTGGCCCCTTCCTTGAGCATACGGGCCAGGTGAACGCGGTTTCTTTCACCACCGGAAAGCATGGAGACCTTTTTCTGCTGGTCACTCCCTGAGAGATTGAAACGCGCCACATAGGCGCGGGAGTTGACCTGCTTCTTGCCGAGCTGGATGACATCCAGTCCGTCAGAGATAATCTCCCAAATGGTCTTGTTCGGATCAAGGTCATCACGGCTTTGGTCAACGTATGACAGCTTAACTGTTTCCCCTATTTTAAATGTGCCGGAATCAGCTTTTTCCTGCCCGGTGATCATTCGGAAAAGTGTGGTCTTTCCTGCCCCGTTCGGCCCTATGATCCCGACTATACCGCCGGGGGGAAGGGAGAAGGTCATTCCATCCATAAGTATATTATCGCCGTATGCCTTGCTCACGCTGTCGGCTTCAATAACGACATTGCCCAAACGCGGTCCCGGGGGGATATAGAGTTCAAGCTCTTTAGACTGTTTTTCGATGTCCTGACTGAGGAGCGCCTCATAGGAGCTGATACGCGCCTTGGACTTTGCATGCCGGCCTTTTGGTGACATGCTGATCCATTCGAGTTCCCGCTGCAGGGTCTTCTGCCTTTCACTCTCGGCCTTTTCTTCCTGCTGCAGACGGTTTTTCTTCTGCTCCAGCCATGAGGAGTAATTCCCTTTCCACGGGATACCCTGTCCCCTGTCCAGCTCCAGTATCCACCCTGCAACATTATCGAGGAAATAGCGGTCATGGGTCACCGCGATGATCGTGCCGGGATAGCCTTTCAGATGGTGCTCAAGCCAGGCCACGGTCTCCGCATCGAGGTGGTTTGTAGGCTCATCCAGAAGAAGGATGTCAGGCTTTTGCAGGAGGAGCCTGCAGAGGGCAACACGCCGCTTTTCTCCTCCGGAGAGGACCTTGACCGGAGTATCGCCCTGGGGACAGCGCAGGGCATCCATGGCCATCTCCAGGCGTGAATCCAGGTCCCATGCATCCATTGCGTCCAGTTTCTCCTGGACTACACCCTGACGCTCAATAAGTTTGGTCATCTCATCATCAGACATGGGCTCAGCAAATTTTTCATTGATCTTATTGTATTCTTTAAGTGTATCTACTATCTCCTTTACCCCTTCCTCGACAATCTCTCTCACGGTCTTATTAATATCCAGTTCCGGTTCCTGCTCAAGGAAGCCTACCGTATGCCCCGGAGAAAGGACCGTCTCACCGTTAAACTCTTTGTCCCTTCCCGCGAGTATACGCAGAAGGGAGCTTTTGCCGGAGCCGTTGAGACCGATCACACCGATCTTGGCCCCGTAGAAATATGAGAGATAGATATCCTTTAGTACCGGCTTTTTATCGTAATATTTGCTTACCCCGATCATGGAGTAAATGATCTTGTTAGGTTCGTTGCTCATTGCATTTTAAATCCTTTCATTTGTTGTCAGCAGGGTCAGACATCGAATCATTCCCGATACAACTTTGAAGTATACCATAACAGAGCTACAGAGCGCGGAAGTGTGAAAGCCCGTTGATTGCCTTATTAATCCCGAATCTTTAATATAGATTGCCTTAATGTTTTTCTGCGGCATTCCTGCCAAGCATAGAAACACATTATTCCGGAGCGCAAACAAAGCATTCCTTGTTCCGGCCGGCGCTATGAAACTGCGGCACTAAGTTTGTCTGAAAGGAAAATAACTAGAGATGGATATATACAAAAAATTAGCGCGTCTTAATCCCAGGCAGAAGGAAGCGGTCATGCATACCGACGGCCCGCTTCTCATCCTGGCCGGGGCCGGGTCAGGAAAGACAAGGGTGATAACCACGAGAACGGCCTATCTGATACACTCCGGTGTGAGCGCCGGCTCTGTCCTGGCAGTCACGTTTACCAACAAGGCGGCGAGGGAGATGAAAGAAAGAGTTAGATCTATGGTGAAGGGAGGGAAGGGAAGTCCTGTTATATCCACCTTTCATTCCCTATGCCTCAGGATACTTAGGCGCGAGATTGAACCCCTCGGTTACAGGAAGGACTTTACCATCTACGATACGTCGGAGCAGGTTTCAGTGCTTCGAAACATCATGTCGGACATTAAATTCTATGACAAGAGTTTCAAGGCCGAATCCATTCTTGAGAGGATCAGCAGGACGAAAAACGATTTCGCCCCACCTGAAGCCGCTGACCCTGTAGAAGAGGCCTCTGCACTGAGTTATCCCCGGTATCACGAGGTGATGAAGTCGATGAATGTCCTTGACTTCGATGACCTCCTCCTGCTTACGCTGAAGCTTTTCAGAGAGCATCCCGACGTCCTCAATAAATACAGAGAACTGTACAGGTATATAATGGTCGACGAGTATCAGGACACAAACCGCGTGCAGTATGATTTCATAAAACTCCTCGCGGGAGAGAGAAGAAACCTCTGCGTTGTCGGCGACGATGATCAGTCTATATACGGCTGGAGGGGTGCTGATATCGGCAACATACTCAATTTCGAGAAGGACTTCCCCGGTACGGTAACAGTAAGGCTGGAGCAGAACTACCGGTCCTTCGACCATATACTCAAAGCGGCAAACGGGGTGATAAGGAACAACAGCAAGAGAATGGAGAAGTCCCTGTGGACAGAAAGAGGTGCAGGCCCGAAGGTCAATATCTTCAAAGCGGTAGACACCGAAGACGAAGCGGACTGGGTTGCCGACAGGATCTCAGCGATAAAGCTGGAGAGAAATATTGCCAATGAGGACATCGCTGTTATCTACAGGGCGAATATCTTTTCAAGGCCCTTTGAAGAGGCGTTACGTAAGCAGAGGATTCCCTATTCGGTGGTGGGAGGGACGAGCTATTTTGAACGCAAAGAGATCAAGGACCTCGCGGCCTATCTGAAAATCATATCCAACCCCTCCGATAATCTGAGCCTCCTGAGGGCAGTCAATGCGCCGAAGAGAGGGATAGGGCCTTCAGCCCTCACTCTGCTTTCGGGTCATGCGCAGGCCAATTCATTGAATCTTCTGGACGTATTCGGGAGAGCGGCTGATGTTGCGGGCCTCGGCCAAAAGGCAGCAGCTTCGGCTGTTGCCCTTTTCGAACTTATCAATCGCTACCGGGACATGTTCTGTAAAGGCAGGGAGATGGGAAAAACGCTCAAGGCCCTTATCGATGAGATTGATTACAGGGATTATATCATCCATCTCTATAAAACCCCTGAAGCTGCATATAGAAAGATAGAAAACCTCGATGGATTTGCAGATTCAATGTCTCACTATGAATCAAATGAGCTTTCCCCTTCCCTTCAGGGCTTCCTTGAGACAATGGCACTGACGGACTTGATCGAAGAGAAGGATGAAAAAGGCGGGCAGGGCGTGACTCTGATATCTTTCCACTCATCCAAGGGACTGGAATTCCCCGTGGTTTTTATCGCAGGCACTGAAGAGGATATTCTTCCACACAAAAAATCAGCGGACAACGACGAAGGGATCGAAGAGGAAAGACGGCTCTTCTATGTGGGAATAACCCGTGCAATGAACGAGCTGTTCATTACATATACCGACCACAGACTGAAGTACGGGAAGGAAACGCCATCTCTTCCCTCCAGATTCATAAATGAAATCCCGGTTGATGTGACAAAGGCGCTGGACAGGCATGAGGAACCAGATCCTGAAAAAGATAAGGCTTATGTGAAAAAATTATATGCGGACCTCATGGCAAAACTCGCGGATTAAGACCGATAAAGGTCTTTTGTTATCTATGTGTTCACGTTTCTAAAGCTTTCCGAAGGAATATCCGTAGTAATTCTCAGGTACAATGGATTTCATCGTAAGCGATTATAAGTAGGCAAGATGCTGATTCATTGGCGCTGATATGTGCTTTTAATTCAGAAGAGTCTACTCTGAAAGGACCAAGTGATGGCTATAAACCACGCAGGCAAGACCAATATTCTTCTTGAATCAGGAACAAATGAACTGGAAATTGTTGAATTTACTATCGATGGGAATCTTTACGGAATTAATGTTGCGAAGGTACGCGAAATAATCAGGTATCCCGACAAAGTAATTCATATCCCGGATTCCCACCCGTCTTTTGAAGGAATTGCCAATATCCGCGGCAAGGTCATTCCGATTATTAATCTTCAAAGACATCTTGGAACGTCAGCGATCACAAACAAGGAATCTTCTTACATTATTATCAGCGAATTTAACAAATCCATGGTCGGATTCTGCGTAAATTCGGTTGCAAGGATCCACCGCTTGTCGTGGAGCATGATTGAATCTCCCAACGGCCTGCTGTCAACTGAACAAGGGTGCGTTGTAGCGATAGTCAAGTTTGATGATAGAATGGTCCTGCTTCTCGATTTTGAGAAAATTACAGCAGACATAAACCCGGATTCAGGAATGCGCGCCGATACGGCCATTGATCTCAATAAAGAAAAACAGGGCCTTGACAGGTCGTCAAAGACCATTCTCATAGCTGAAGACTCCAATTATATAATGAAAATAATAGTCAATAAGTTAAAAGAGGCGGGGTACCAGGTATGTTCCGCATCAGATGGACAGAAGGCCTGGGACCATCTGACCTCAATAGTTAATGATAGTAGCTTCAGGACAATAAATGACCATGTCAATATAATAATAACCGACATTGAAATGCCTCAGATGGACGGGCTGCATCTGATCAAGAATATCAAGAGTCATGACAAATTGAAACATCTTCCCTGTATTGTATTTTCTTCCCTGATAAACAAAGAAATGTCACTGAAGTGTAAATCGGTCGGGGCCGATGCTGAAATCAGTAAACCTGAACTGGGAAATCTTGTTGAATTTGTAGACGGCATCGCTTCACGAATAAACCCGAACTGAATTTTTACTCCCGCAATTCATTGGCTTATAACTTATTAACGTAATTGAGAGGAATTCTCGTTACACTACAACTACTGAGTACTTGGCCCCCTGTTCATTCCGGACAAACTTATCTGCGTACCAATCAATTTCCCATCGATGACCGTCAATAAGATACCCGAACCTGAACTCTTTTTTACTGTCCAATTCCATTGTAACGGCAAAGTCTCCGCCAGGCAGTCGTGTCATGGGGGATTTAAATACATCCCAATCATTGAAATCCCCGACTATTGTGACGCTGTGCGGATTTTTTGCCACTTCCCTCAGAAGTCTGAATGTGACTTTACATTTGCTGCCGTTCTCAATATATTGCTTGATAAAGCCCAGTTTGTTAGGCAACTTGGGGGAGCTCCTTTTTGGATCGCATATTCCCGGTTCTGATATTTTTAAAGCTTCCTGCTGAACTATATATTCAAAATCATGGTTATACATATACGTTGCCGGGATGCCCAATGAGGAAAATATTTGTCCCAATGCGGCTTCCTGTTTGATTGTATCTTTTGTCCTGAATTTGATCCCGGCCCGGCATCGTTCACTATCCTGTATTTTCCACATAATATCACCTGAAAGAGCTACGGGTATTTCATTGCCGGGGATATTTACTACAAGCTCCAGGTTTTCATAGATAATAAATCTGAAATCATGCGCATCCAGTCCAAGTCCGCCGCAGGACAGATTATAAGCTACTCCGGAGGAATACTCTGTGGCGCCGTATGTAGGTCTGAATTTTACTTCGCGTTCAAGATCAAATCTCTTAAACTTTCTTTTGCTTTCCATCATCGATTCTCCCTTTGCTTTCTGCTTCCGTGCCCATTCAAATTACCTCTAAAGTTGCTCCAGCGCTTCTACCCGCATATATCCCCGAATATTATAACGGAAGCGGGCATTGCTCTGCCCCGTTTTTCTGCTTCGGAATATGACCGGAAGGCCCTAATTCCGACATAAATAAAAATAATTATGAATTCAATAATTAGTTTGATATACTTATACGTGAGGATGCTGATACTGAGTTTAAAAGCCTACCTTTTAACTTCAGCCATGTCCCCTAACATGTCAGCATCCTCACTTAATTTACCTCAGATGTTATCGTCGCTCATTGAAAAAGCCTTACCTTATTTCGGCACATATGCCGAATCCGTACCCTATTCCGGACATTGAATTCCATGTATAAATCAAAGGATGAAAACTGGTGTGTCTATGTTCTCAAATGCCGCAATAATTATTTATATATCGGACTGACAAACAATATCGACAGAAGGCTTAAGGAGCATGAGCGGGGGACAGGCAGTAAATTTGTAAGATCGTGGAGACCTTTTGAGTTGGTTAAGACCATCCCATGTAAAAATGCAAAGCAGGCGAGAAGCCTTGAGTATAATTTGAAAAAACTTAAAAGAAGCAGAAAAATCGAAGTGCTTGATCTTGAAATTGAAATGCCTATAAGGTAATTGCTGTATAGTTCTTTCAGACCTTAATAGCGGATGGATGTTATAACAAAAGCTGATGTTCCATTCGGGCTGCTTACAGTAATTTCGTCACTTTCTGTCCTTCGCAACAATGCTTTTGCCATAGGTGAATCAATGCTTATATAACCTCTGCCGGCATCAAATTCATCCGGACCGACAATGCGGTACCGGAACATGTTCCCTTCAGTATCCTCGATTTCAACCCATGCGCCAAAGAATACCCTGGATCTATCGTCCGGGATTTTGTCCACTACCTTCAAAGCGTTCAATCTTTTCTGAAGAAAACGCATTCGGGCATCGATTTCCCTTAACTGTTTTTTGCCATAAATATATTCAGCATTCTCCGAACGGTCACCCATAGCTGCAGCGGCAGCAACCGCCTGTGTAACCTGTGGGCGCTTGACCTTCCATAGATATGTCAATTCCTCACTCAAGCGCTTTTGGCCTTCAGGTGTAATATATGGAGAAACAACAACACTTGATTTATGCATAGAGGACTTACGCATGCTTGAATAAATACGCTCTATGATATGAGTAACATCGCATAATTAGTGATTTCAGAATGGACGGCACAGTGATAGCTGTCTTCAAAATATAATTATCACTTTGGGGCATTTTGAGTTTTTCTAAAATAAAAAGCCCCCTCTGTTTCGAGGGGGCTTTTTCCTGGGTGATTACAGTTTTACTACATTGACTGCCTTGGGGCCTTTCGGGCCTTTTTCAGTATCAAAGCGGACTTTATCCCCTTCAGCAAGGCTCTTAAATCCATTGCCCTGAATGGCTGTGTGGTGTACAAAAGCTTCACTTCCGTCATCACATGAAATAAAGCCGAATCCTTTAGTGTCATTAAACCATTTAACAGTTCCTTCAGACATTTCTTTTACCTCCTTATCTATAAACTAAATCTCAGAAGGGCTCAAGAAAAAAGGCCACAAAGTCAAAAGTCTTTGTAGCCTTGTGTACTCGCAAAAACTTCTAAAATTCTGCTGTAAGAATAGCATCTATCAGGAGAATTAGTCAAGGTGTTTTTCTAAGCTTGTCAAGCCAAAGTAGATAGAGTAACCTCTATTGTGTGAAATTTAAAGTAGGGTAAAAAAAGGGCGCGCCTCCTATAAAATATTTTGTTACGGCAAATAACAAAAATCAAAAGGAGGAGCACCCATGGAAATCAAAA